>JAYVKY010000220.1:0-6664 GCA_043767965.1 Pseudobdellovibrionaceae bacterium | reverse complement strand
CAGAAATTTTTTTGGGAATCTCATATCGTGAACGCGAGATGTACAAAGAAGCACAGCTAAATTTTGAAAGTTCATTAAAAAAGATGAGGACCGAGTTTGCATTAACTTGCTTAGGCGAACTGTACTATTTGAAAAAAGATCGAAAAAAGACAATTGAATATTTAAATCAAGCAGTTGCCCAAAATAAACTTTCATATCGGGCTCAGATGGGGCTAGCAATTGCTGAATTTGAGGAAAAAAAATATAAACAGGCGCTGGTTAGCTTTACAGAAGCTTGTCGTCTTGGACAAAAAGACACTCTTAATATGCGAAAGTCTTATCAAATTCTAGATGCTCAAAAGTCTCCATTTGCCAAAAACTATTTCGATGAAATCCAAAAATGCAAGACTCAAAATTTATTTTAAAATCTGAAAGTACTGTTGAACTCGAATATTGGGATTTTTAATTGTTGTTGTGGATAGATTATTTTGTTGTAAATGGTCGCCGCCGGTAAAAACCAAAACAACTCGGTTAATTACAGACCTTATAACTCGGAAATCAACCAGAATAGAACCAGCAAGAACAATATTTTGTGCAAACAGAAAACCTTCGCAAAGCGAATTGGCCTCGAAAAAGTTTAGATCTGTAATTTCTTCGACTGTATTTTGACTTAAATATGTCGACAAAATTTCTGGGTGCACATTTTCAATCAGTATTGCACCAAGTAAAGTTGCTTTTTGTAATTCTTTTTGTACGTTGAAAAAATTTTTTAATTGCTCGAAGTTTTCTGATGCCAAAATTAAGATGCCACCGCCGGGGGTTGGGCTAACTTCAAAAACATTAATTAAGGCATCCTCTTTTAAATAATTCATTATTTCAAAACACGAGGCGTATCTTGTGTACTCAAAACATGCTATGTGGCTAGATCGACTCAACGATTTCTCCGATCAGGTCGTATTCCATACTGTCTGTTATGCGCACAGAAACCAAATCGCCTATTTGAGCTTGGCCGTCATTGATAAGTACAACGCCATCGATATCTGGGGCCTGTTGCGAAGTTCTGCCCTGCAGAAGCAACTCTGTTTCTTCACTATAGCCTTCAACTAAAACCTGAACAGTTTTACCAATAAACGCCTTGTGCTTTTCCCGTGAAATATTCTGTTGTACTTGCATAATGGCATCATGACGACGCTGTTTTGTTTTTTCGTCTATTTGGTTGTCCATCTTACCTGCCGGAGTATTTTCCTCGACAGAATATTGAAAACAGCCAACACGATCAAATTTTTGTTCGGCGATAAATGCCAAAAGTTCTTCGAATTGCTCTTCGGTTTCACCAGGAAAACCGACAATAAATTGAGTTCGAATAACTGCATCCGGAATATTTGTTCTTATTTTATTTAAAGCTTCCGTGATTTCTTCGCGTGTCATTTTACGATTCATATTTTTTAAAACTTGGTCATTCACGTGCTGCAGTGGCATATCAAAATACTTAACAAATTTTTTGTTGGACTTTATTAATTCAACCATTTCATCACTGATACCGTCAGGATATAAATAAAGTAATCGAATCCATTCGGCACCATCAACTTCTGCCAAGGCTTTTAATAACTCGACAGGAGATTCTGTGTGAATAGGATCTTTTCGACGCAGATCCCAGCCGTAGTCAGTAAAATCGTGACTGATTATAATCAATTCTTTGACTCCACCAGCAACTAAAATTTTAGCCTCATTGACCACGTTAGAGATTGTGCGTGATTGCAAGTTGCCGCGGATAAGCGGAATTGCACAAAAAGCACAACGCTTCATGCAGCCCTCTGAAATTTTTAAATAGGCGCGGTGCCTCGGTTGTGAATTCACGCGAGGTGTTGATTCTTCTTGTAAATATGTTGGCAGGTTGAAGAATGTTTTTTTCTTTTCACCATTTTCAAAATTTTTCAGAATCTTAGAAATATTCTGAAATTCACCTGACCCAACAAACAAATCTGCCTCGGGCAAGCCATTGACCAAATCATCTTTATATCTTTGAGTTAAACACCCAGCAACAACAAGTTTTTTAATGAGTCCATTTTCTTTGAGTGCTGACATCTCTAATATTTTTTGAATTGATTCTTTTTTAGAATCCTCGATGAATCCGCAAGTATTGACAACCACTGTGTCAGCACCCTCGGGGTCGGATACGACCTCGAAACCGTCTTGCATTAGCGTACCCGCCATGATTTCACTATCGACCAAATTTTTGGGGCAGCCCAAGCTGATAAAATGAACTTTTTTTACAATTTTTTGCGATAAATTTGTCGGCTCTTGTTTCATTACATGACCTCGTCGTCTTTTTTTCTTTTGTAATTAAAAATGCCTTCGGGGGCGGTTTTTAAAAACTTGGTTTCTACAAATTCGATGCGTGTTTCTGTCTGTACATCGTCAGTGAATTGTATCGATTTAATCAGCATCTTATGGGTATTAAATTCAACCCCGAAATTTTGAATCGCTTTGTCTTTTGATTCAAGGCGAAATGTGGTGATTTTACCGCTATTTTTTTTAGATATTGTTTTAAAATTTTTAAAAAATTGAGTCGGATGTTGAAATAGGCCTACTATTTGCTGAGCCAAGGCGGGCTTATGGTCGTTAATTTCTGTCACTTTTCGATGGCCCTTTGGGTTGAAATCAAGATCGGGATATTCAATAATCCAAAGACTTGCGCCATTATAAATTATTTCTGATTTTTTTTCACCTGATAGAATAATATTAATTTTACCATCAGCATACAACATTGTGCCCTTTGCCGTATTTTTCAATCCCAGGGTTTTTTTAAAATCAGTTTTTGTAAACTGGGCTTTAACGCCAGTGGCGGTTGCATATCGAACTAAAATTTTGTTTGTGATGGATTCTTTTTGGTCATTGGATTTGGACAGATTTTGGCCAAATGAGGTGCTTAATATCAATAAAAAAATAAAAAAAAGGGGCACATTCATAAGCAGATTTATATCAGATGGCAGCGCCACCAACAAGCATGGATTATTAAATTAGAAAGCTTTTGATCGATAGAATAGAGTCAGAGCTGACATTTTCACATTTTTACCAGTTTCTTTGTAAAGGCTGCTCTTTAAACTATTTGAAATATTTTTTAGCGTAGAACCGGTCGTTACTATGTCATCGATTATATAAATATGATCCGCAGTGCTAAGCATTTCTGTAAAATTTTCATTCAATTCAAATTTTGTATATTGTCTTTGTATTACAGATTTTCTTTTTTGATTTTGATTATCATTAACTTTGTGTAAAGCATGAATCGCGCGACATCCCGTCAGTTTTTGCAGAGCCTTTGCGAAATTTGATGTATGGTGCGAATATTTAGACCCAGGTACTGGCAATAAAATTGTATTCGGCAATGGATCAATCACAGCACAAATTTCTAAATCTAAATTTTGAACAAACCATTCCCAGGCGCAGTCACTTGTCCTTGTTTTAAGTAGATAAACAAGCTCTGACAGGCTATCGCTCTCGTTTTTTGGCCATTGGATAAAAGAACTCACAACAAGATCAGAACCATACGTCTGTGAAATTTTTTGAAAATAGTTCACCAAGAAATGATCTGTGCATTTTGTACAAAAATAATTTTTTGTCAGAAAAAAAGAACCACACCTAAGGCAAAGTGGGCATTCGATGTTTCGAATAAATGAATTCACATATCGCAGCATAAATGTGGCTGTGCAAACCATTTACCAATGAACTGTCATCCTTTTCAGCGCTGCTATATATTATGGTACGGAATTCGGTTTTGAATCGTCATAGCACGGTAAATTTGCTCTAGAACAACCGTTTCTGCAACCAAATGATTCAACACCATTTTTGATAGGCTCACCTTTAGGTGCGCTTTCATTTTTATATTTTCACTAACTCCGTAAGGGCCGCCAACAATAAATACTGTTCTTTTTTTCCCGCTAATGGTTATTTTTTCAAGCTCTTTACAAAACTGAATCGAGGTTAAATCGAGTCCCATTTCATCAAATAAAATTACAAAATCCTCGCTTTTTATTTGATGAATAAGTTGGGCTTCTTCAAATTTAATTTTAGCCGAAGATTCTTCGCGACCTTGCTTTAAGGTTTTAAGCGTTATGATTTCAAAATCACAAAATGCATTTATTTTTTTTGCATATAATTCGCTAACATCTTGAAACCAATTTTGTTTAGCTGTTTTAAAATCAAACAAAACTGATTTCATAGTGAACCTAAATTTTAGAATCTTTCACTGTAAATTCTGTACCGGCCTTCCAAAGATCTTCCAAATGATATTCTTGACGAACAAAATCGTAAAATAAATGGATAATCAATGACCCGTAATCAACAACGACCCATCGGCCTTCGTCGACGCCTTCAACACCTTGGGGCAGAACATTGAATTCTTCTTTAACAGCCATAGTTAAATTTTCAGCCATCGAAGATGTGTGTCGAGTGCTTGTGCCTGATGCGATAAGCGTGAAATCTGTTGTCGTCATCATCTTTTGTAAATCATAAGCACGAACAGCAATTCCCTTTTTATCAAAAATAACCTGTGCACAAAATTGAGTAAATTTTTTATAATCTGTGATTTTTTCATTTGTCGCACGATAAATTTTATTAGCCCGAATATAGCTCTCAACAGATAATGGTAAATACTTTTCAACGGGGCGCCCAACGCGCAATTTCTTTCTAAGTTCTGACGATGAAATATCAAGGTCATCCAGGGTGATGAATTCTATTGATCTGCCTGTTGTTAATTCGAGCGTGCCAAAATCACTTTCAGCCACTAGGCCAGTTAAATAATCTGGCATGTCTGATTCAGACTCAGGAATTTGATATCCAGGACGAGTTGTGACAACAAGGTTAACCTCTTCAAGAATTTTTTTATAGTCTTTCCACGCAGAGAGTGTTTCGAAATTATCCGCACCGATAATTAAATATAAATCTTTTGATTGATTTTTTTTACGAAGCTCTTTAACCGTATCGATTGTATAGCTTTTGCCGCCACGCTTTAATTCACAGTCATCAATCACAAAAGCTTTTCCGTATGTTGAAAAAGCCAGTTTTGCCATTTCAATTCGATGTTCTGGTGCTGGCGCCTCGGTTTGAATTTTAAGTGGGTTTTGATTGTTTGGAATAATATGAATTTGATCAAAGCCCATTTTTTTCTGAACAGTTGTAAGGCTGTTCACATGACCATTGTGTGGGGGGTTAAAGCTTCCGCCGAAAATTCCGATTTTCATTTTTTTTCCTTTTGTCAAATATTGAGAAATAAATTATTTAAGATCTTCTTCAAGGACACCTTTGGATTTTAAAACTTTATCTGCAATAATTTTTAAAACTTCTGGTGTATTTTTTCCAGTAACGCCCGAGATCGCATGGGCCTCAACATTAAATTTCTTTTTAAAAGCTTGTTTCAATTTTTCAAGTTGTTCTTTGGGCAATAAATCAATTTTATTTAAAACTAATATCTGCGGGCGCGATGACAATGGGAAAAATCCATCTTTATCCTTGCTCATTTCGTCATACTGCTGAATTTCGTAATTGATATCTTCATAGTCCTGAATTGGATCACGGCCACTCATGCCCGAAACATCCACCAAATGAACAAATAGAGACGTTCGTTCGATATGTTTCAAAAATTGAATTCCTAAGCCAACACCAAGGTGAGCCCCCTTAATAAGACCTGGAATATCGGCGACCACAAAACTGCTGTAATCACCGACTTTAACGACGCCTAAGTTAGGTGTTAATGTCGTAAATGGATAATCTGCAATCTTTGGCTTCGCCGCAGAAATTCTAGAAATTAATGTTGATTTACCTGCATTCGGAAAACCAATAATACCTACGTCAGCAATCAATTTTAACTCTAAAACGATTTCCATTGTTTGATTATCTTCGCCGGGCTGTGCATATTCTGGTGCTTGATTTACGCTTGATTTAAAAAACACATTTCCTTTGCCGCCGCGACCGCCCTTAAGCAAAATAAGTTCGTCAATATCAGTTAGATCGTGGATAACTTCGTTCGTTTCGGCATTTCTTAAAATTGTTCCTTGCGGCACAACTAGTACAAGATCAGCACCGTAAGGACCAGTCGCATTGACTGCGGCACCTGGATGGCCATTTTCTGCAGCATATTTTTTATGTGTTTTAAAATCAACTAGGGAATTAATATGTCTTGAGGTTTTAAAAACAACGTTTCCCCCCCGGCCACCATCACCGCCATCAGGACCGCCGCGCGGAGCAAATGCTTCGCGACGAAATGTTACGGCCCCTGCGCCACCATGACCCGACGCAATTGTAATTTTAACTTCATCGACAAATTTCATACTGTTACTTTCATTGGCCCCTAGCCAAATATATTAATAATCTAAAACAAAGGGAGCCATAAAGGCTCCCTTTAAATTTCAAATAATTTCGATAAAAATAGTTATTACGCTGTTTTAGCGTAAACGCTAACTTTAAATTTATCTTTAGAAATTCTTTCAAACTTTACAAGGCCTTCAATAACTGAAAATATCGTGTGATCACGACCTATTTTAACATTGTTTCCAGTTTGAAACTTTGTGCCGCGTTGACGTAAAATAATTGTTCCAGGCTTTACCAATTGGCTGCCGAAACGCTTTACGCCTAAACTTTTTGCCTGTGAATCCCGTCCATTTTTGGTACTACCACCAGCTTTTTTACT
>JAYVKY010000219.1:0-2432 GCA_043767965.1 Pseudobdellovibrionaceae bacterium | reverse complement strand
CCTCTTCGTATTTTTTCATGTCATAAAGAATCTCAGCATAGAAAAAATGCATGTCTGCTGCTGATGTTGAATCAGAGAACTCTTGAAAATAAAGTTGATATCCATCAAGTGCCGTTTGCTGGGAATATTTTGCTCGTGAATTTTGAGCCGTTTGATGTTGCTGCAGAACATAATTACGTAAAGTTTGCTCACGCAGTTTATAAACATTATCTAAAAATGCTTTATCAGCTTGGCTATTTGCGGTCCAACTAGAACCTCTATTGTAGTCACTGATCCAACGATACAGCTCTTCTTTAAATTGTGGTGAATTTTTTGCATAAAAATAATTTTGCACAATTTGATATTGATATTCAAATGCCTTCTTTGCCATTGGCTCTGATTTTATCAAGTATTGAAAAACTTCTTTAGATGCGTCTCGATTACCCTTATCACCAAAATAGTATGCGAGCTTTTCAAGATAAATATTTTTATCTTTTCCACCAATATTTTGAAAGTATGTAATTGCACGATTCGTATCACCAAGATCTGCAAAGAAAACCACGATATCGCGAAGGGCTTCGCTTTCTAAACGAGAATGATTGACTGATCTTTTAGATCCTGATTCGCTCGTCGCCGATTCGGATGGCTTGCCCATTCGAATAATAAAATCCATGTATTTAATGGCTTCTTCAGTTTTACCTATACGGTACAAACACCATCCGCCCTTATACATCGAAAATGTATGCAGGCGATGTTTTTTTTGTTTGATCAAAGTCGCATATTGTTTATAAGCATCAACCCATTTTTCATTTTCAAAATAGTTTTCACCTAAAGCAAAATGAGCTTCGCCAACGAAAGGACTGTTTGGGTAATTCTTTGTGAGTTGATCATAATAGTAGACGCCTTTTTTGGCATCGCCCAATTCAAAAAAATTATATCCCAAGAAGAAAAGCGCCTGACTCATTTTTTCATCCCGCGGATAGTCCCGGGCAAACCATTCATACAATTGCACCGCTTTACGATTGTACTCTTTGGCTTCAGCCGTGTCTAAAACGGGCTTCACTTTTGTTTTACCCTCTTGCAATGCATGTAATTGCTGATCATAGGTATTTTGTTTTCTGGCATCAACCAATGTTGCTTTTTCAACATAAAGCTCAGCAAGTCTTAGCCAAAGTTCACCACGTGACGGACTTTTTTCGAATTTCTTTGTTAACTTATACAACTCTTGAATTTGTTGACCTAATGTTTTTTCATACTCGGCCTGGTTGCTGCCTGAATCATACTTTAAGATTTCAGTCGACCTCGGTGGCTTCACAGAACCTAAATTCACGACTTCTCTCTGCTGAAAGTTAAATTTTGTTTCAGGTAACGACGTATCACCTTTTTGCATTTGCTGAATACGTCCACCGCGGCTGTCGTCTTTAACTTTTTTTAACAGTTCGCCGACAGTTTGTTTCTTTTTGATAGGCGCTTTAACAGTTGCCGCTAGCAACAAATTGCTAGCGCAAAATGTCAGACCGAAAATTACAATTGTTGTTTTTGCTTTTTTTAATTTATTCATGATGCCTTACTCACAATTCTGTTTTCCCAAATAATGATAATTACCGACTTCATCAAGCCAATATTCACCTTGAAATGGATAGTATTCGAACCCATTTTGAACATAAAACGAACGATCTTGTTTTTCGTCAACTTGAACTTCACCCAGATCTTTTCCAGCCAAACGTTTTTTAAGACTTTCTTTTTTACCGTTGATCATTTCATACCTAATAAGACTTGATTGTTCTTTAAGATCTTTTAATTCCACAAGCATGTTTTGTAAGTGAGCTTTCACCATGTCACCAGTGCTTGCTTTTGCACTTTTTGTTCGATTCACAAGTAATTTTAATGAATAAGCGCCAATACCAGATGACTTGATTTGCGGATTCATATCAATTAATTTTCTTTCTTCAATTAACTTTCGTATATATGAAAATGACCGTCTAACATTACCCTCATCAGCAATATGTCGTAGTGCGCGATATGAAACTTTTGTGCTTTGATCTGAATCTTCGTTGCTTTTTATATAAAATGTTTTATTAAGTTCTTGAAAATATGATTCTGCCGAGGACTGCGTTGTTAAGAAATTTTGTATGCTTTGTTCAACGGGGCCATATTGTTTATCAAATAAGGTTAAAACTTTTTCCATCTCGTCGTATTTACAGATATATAAATATACGATTGATCGCAGTAATAAAGTTTCAGGTATATAAAAATTGTCGTAATAACTTGAATGCAAAGATTGAAAGTTACTTAGTGCCGATCTAAATCGTGCCGCGCGAAGCATCGCCCAACTACGTTCAAAGATTGAATCATGCCACATCACGTGATCTCTAGGAATTTTTGCATAGGCCTCAACAGAGCCTTCCCAATCTTTTTTCTGGTATAGTGTTCGCGCAATGGCCATCTGTGCA
>JAYVKY010000218.1:0-4533 GCA_043767965.1 Pseudobdellovibrionaceae bacterium | reverse complement strand
TTGATGGCAGTCAGTATGTACCTGTTGCTATACCAAGTGCTCCTGTTTCAAGTGTAGCTGGTCGAACAGGTGCTGTTACTTTAACAAATTCAGATATTTTAGGATTAGGTAGCGCGGCGGTTTTAAATATTGGAACGGCTGCAAGCACTGTGGCTGCAGGAAATGATTCGCGAATCACGGGTGCTTTTCAATCTTCAACTTCTTTAAGTGGTGATTTAACAGGAACGCTACCAAATCCAAGTTTAGTTAACGTGGTTGCGGCAGGTACTGCAACTAAAGTGACTTTCGATGCAAAAGGACGTGTCACAGGCAGTTCTTCTTTAGCCGCGTCTGATATTCCTAGTTTAGATACATCAAAATTAGTATCAGGAATTTTACCTGTTAATCGAGGAGGCACAGGTTCAGGAGCATTAACAGCAAATGCACTTATAATGTCGAATGCAACAGGATCTTCATTGTCAGGCATTACATGTGCAATAAATGAAGTGATGTACTGGACAGGAGCAGCGTGGGCTTGTACTTCATTAAGTGGATTACTTGATGCCTCATTGGGATCGGCTCAAGGAAGCGTAATGTATCGTGGTGCTGCTGGTTGGGCGAATTTAGCTCCGGGTACTTCAGGGCAATTTTTGAAAACAAATGGAGCCGCCGCAAATCCAAGTTGGTCTTCGGTTTCGAGTTATTTTGCAGGAAATGGAAATAATACGGGTGTTGCAGCAACTGCAAGTTATATTTATTCATTTACTGGAATTGCTCCGAAGACATCTGTCACTGCGGCCAATCATGCAGGAGCGGTAATCGCGGTTCCTAAAGCAGGAACTTTAACTAACTTATCTGTTACTTTCGCAGCTGCAGCGGCAGCAACATTAAAGTGTACTGTTTATACTGGAACATCAACCGCAACGATGGCTGCAACAACTATTCTTGTAACGGGCGATGGTGTCGCAACAGTTTTGGGAAGCTCCGCCTCTGTAGGGATTGCGGCCGGATCAATTGTCGATATGGTTTGTCAGAATACAGCCGGAGCCGCTTCTGTGGTCTTATTGTCTTACTCGATTGAATATGTAACTCCGTAGTTTTTAATGAGGATAGGAACTTTAAGGGTAATTTATTTTACTCGATCGCAGAATACAAAGACGACTGGAGTAGGGCCTATAATACTGTTTACAAATTCACGTGTGAGTGAAGGTAAAAGATGCTCTGGGCCCATACAGACTAAAAATTATTTTTCTAATTTTGGATTCCATTTTTCATAATCTTTTGGTGGTTTTGCCAGTAAAGTAAAAGTTGCCTGCGGTTTTGCAATTGGGCCAAAATTATTCGGAGTGAAAAAATCGATTCCGCCTTTTAAAATAGATTCTAAAGAATTAATTTTAACTTCAGAGCTGAACAACCCTAAATTGGCCTGTATTCCTGCTTTTTTCCAAAACACTGTGTTCGATCGAATCAGTCGTACAAATTTGTAGGGTATATTGATCTGCACAATAATAGTTTGTGCCGTTTTTGATAGGGTAACTTTTGTAACCTGGCCGACATGCAATCCACGAAAAGTAACTGAATCCCCGCCGTTAATAGAATCTGAATTTGTGGATTCCAAGTAATATGTGACTGTGTCAGCCGTTGAAATAAATGAGTCATCGCGCATTTGACCTTTGAATTCATTTTTGTATGTCGTCGTCGAGCCAGGTTGCGCAGAAATATAAGTGCCTTCGAACAAGGTATCTAAACCACTGACACCTTGAAAATCAACTTTAGGCTGAACGACCCAAAATTTTGAGCCTTCAACAGCAAAACGCTCAGCATCTTTATTTAAACTGACAGAAACAATAACTTCTTCGATGCTTTCTGCAATTTCAACTTTATCGACATTACCGATGACAACTCCGCGATAGCGCAATTTTGTTTTTCCTGCCTGTAGGCCCGCAGATTCATTGAAAGAGATTTTAATAACAGGCCCTTGCTTTTGAAAATGATCTATAAATAACCATGTGGTTATAAGGACTGCTATGAATGGAAATAGCCAAACAAACCATGATGTGCTGATAAAACTTTTAAATTTATTAATCGTGTTTGTCATTTTTTCCTATGATTTCTGGGTTAAAATATTCAGATGCTAACATTGTAAAGATCACCACCAATGCAAATAACCACGAACCCGTTTCTGCTTTGGCTGTTGTCCATTTGCCTAATTTCATAATCGATACTAAAACAGCCAATAAAAATATATCTAGCATTGACCAACGACCAATTATTTCTACAATGCGGTATAATTTTTTCTTGAATTCAACATGCTTTGTAGATTCTGCGGTAAATGATAAATAGAATAAAATCATAAGCTTAACAAATGGAATGATAACGCTAGCTAAAAAAATAACTAAAGCAATTAGCCACGAGCCGGATTCCACCAGTGACACGATTCCGCTCCAAATTGTTGAGCTGGTTTTATTTCCATAAATTTCTAAAGACATGAATGGAAACCAATTCGCCGGAAAATAAAAAATAAGTGCTGTTAATGAAAAAATGAGCGGTAGCCGTGCAGAAGAATTAATTTTTCTTAACATTTCCGTTAATCATCTTTTCTTGAATTAAATGACGAAAACCCAACATCAATCCGTAATGATCGGAATTTTCATTTTCTTTGCTTGTTACAGAAAGTGAATACCTAGCTTCAGCAACAATTGCCCAAAGTTCACGACTGTATAGATCACCCTGAATCGCCAAATCAAAGCCATATTCAGTTGTATCGCGTGCAGATGTGTCAATTTCTGTACCTTTAGCAAAGGTTGAATGAATTATTTCTGCTTCACCCAGTGAATAAGACGAATAAAAAGATAGCGATGATGAAAAATATGGATTTATCCAGTACCGGTAACCCATCGTTATATGAATCACTTCTTTTTCCTCAACCAGTTCATACCCAGCTTGTTCTCGGTAATATTGCTTATGCAAATCGAATAGCGCAATTTCAAGGCTGCCAATCGTGTTAAGGTCGCCTAGAGCAATTAATCCCAAGCCTGAAAGGATTGGTGAGTGCGCCCCAGAAACTGTATCAGCAAAATTATTTTTATATGCAAACGAACCCAGTGTGGCCGTGACATTACCTTCGTTGGGGGCATATGCTGATGCTTGAAAGACTAACAGCAAGATGACTAAAAATAATTTTCCACCAAATGACATAATGAAAGACTATGGTTGATGTTCAGTAAAATACAATCAAAATATTCATTGATCATTCTACTTATTCTGATGCCAGTTTTAGCTCGGGCCACCGAAGAGGACAAGCCACTTAATTCTGTGGAACTGTACTTAATTCATAGCAATATTGCTATTGCCCGCATGTTTGATCGTGTCGCCGAAAGTATTGACACGTTTCTAGTTGGTAAAAAAATTTCAAAATTACCAAATGAAACTACAGTAAGAGTTCAAAATATTTCAAATTCTACAGAGGGACAATCCGTAGGTAATATCACTCATTTAAATGTGAATTTACGTTTACCAAATGTAGAAAATTATTTTCAATTAAAGTTCACAACCTACGATCAAAATGAAGAACGCAGTAATCAAAGAAAATATGGCCCAGCAACAGCCAAGCCACGTAACTATGGCGCCAGCGTTGGATGGTTTAAAAGTTTTGGTAATATTAATACGGTATTTCAGCCACGCATTGAATTGCAAGATCCTCTTAAGGTCTCGCACTCTTTAGCCTTTTCCAGTAAAGCAAACTTTAAAACATATGAAGTTAAACCAAAGGTTGAATTTTTTGCAACTCCTGACAAAGGCACAGGTATTTTTCTTGCCGGCAACTATGCCTATTTTCTGTCAAAAATTTTAACTTTAAATTGGATCAATGAAGGTGAATATGAACAAAAGGGAAATTTATTTTCTACAAACCTAGGCCTTTCATTAGCACAAGTGGTCAATGAAAGATCCAATCTAAGCTATAGTGTTTTTTTCTATTCAAATAGTCGACCTGTATATCATTTGAATGGATACAGTTTTGCAATAACTTGGAATCAGCAACTGTATAAAAAAATTCTTGATTACCAAATAACACCCCATTTGAATTTTTCCGCCGAAAGTTCTTTCAAAGGTACTGCCGGCTTAACAATAGCATTAAATCTTAATTTTTAGATGTCGTGCTTGAATTTCTAAAATACGACTGGCTTCCTGAACTTCAGGTGTTTCCAAACATTATCGTAATTTTTATGATTTTTGTTAAAGGAATAACTTCAGAGACGTTATTTTTTCCTTTTAATTTTTTCGACGAATTGATGATTTAAAATTCGTTCGTAATTTCAAGTAAATGGTAGGCCCGAGGCTATCGTATTCAAACCAAACCCGTTGTCTATAAAAAGAATTTACAGGCCTTTGCAAGCCAGTTGAAATTTTGTGCCTTAGTTATGATGGGTAGCCGCTGAAAAATCGCAACACGGTATCATGTCGTATTCGAAATACACACGGGCGCTGACTTCGAATCATCATAAGAAATAGTGACTTACGAGCAATTAAGTATTCAATGACAATATGTACGGG
>JAYVKY010000217.1:0-2181 GCA_043767965.1 Pseudobdellovibrionaceae bacterium | reverse complement strand
TTGAAGAGGGCTTTACTGGTGAAATGAAGGCCATCATTGAGGCGTTACCGAATGATCGACAAACATTGTTTTTCTCAGCGACGTTTCCAGCTGGTATGGAAGAATCAAGTCAGTGCTATCAGAAAAATGCTGAAAGAATTACGATCAAAGAACCCGAAAATAGCAAATGGAAAATAGTACAGTTCGTTTATGACGCCGAAAAACTCGAAAAACTAGCGACCTTAAATAAAATTTTAAAAAGGCACCCATCAAATTGCACCCTGATTTTTTGTCGGACGAAAATGGCCGTTAATGAAATCGGAAAAATGCTGGCAGACGCAAAAATAAGTAGTCGGATTTTGCATGCCGATTTACAACAAGCTGACCGCGATCTTGCGACCACGATGTTTCGAGACGGAAAGCTGCAAGTTCTAGTTGCGACCGATGTTGCAGCGAGGGGCTTAGATATAGCTAGATTGCAATTGGTTATCAACTTTGATTTGCCACCTAGTGCGGACACTTACATTCACCGAATTGGCCGCACAGGCCGGGCCGGGCGAAGCGGTGTTGCAGTGTCAATTGCGACTGATTATGAGATTCCATTGGTAGCTGAAATTGAAGCCGCCACTGGGTTCAAAATGATTCGCCAGCAGTTATGATGAACGTAAGTGGCTGGTCGGGCGGTTTAACGCTCAAATCAATTTTACGAGCATATCTCCAGAATTGCGGTTCGATATTCGTCTATGTAGAGGGCGCCAAATAAACTCAAGTCAATAATATCAATAACTTACAAGACAACCCTTTCGGGGTACACCGAACCAACGGGTTAGTCCTTTCCTTTTTTCGGGTAGATAATTGTATTTACATATATACGAATTAACGATCAATGGCGGATAGTATTTAAATGGACGCGAGCAGGAATTTCTGCTTCCTTTGGATATGACTCAGGCAGCTCTTGCTAAGCATTTGGGTTGCGATATTAAAGTTATTAACCGCATTGTGAATGCGAGAACCGGTGTGACCGCAGAAATGGCTTTACGATTGTCGGCAACATTTAATACAAGCCCGGAGTTCTGGTTAAATGCTCAAAAAGCAGTTGATCTGTATAAAGCGTCAAAAAAAATTAAGAATCTACCGAAACCCTACAAAAGAGCAGCGTAGAAAAGTTTTAAAAAAGTGTCTAAGCCTATTTTCTTTATTAATCTGATTTTAATTCTTTCGGTTCAGGTTTACGCTTATGCACTATTAAATTGAAAATTCTGGATTTATTTCAATCTTTTTGGGCTCAGTACAGAGATCTAATTCGAAGTGTAAGAATTAATGCCAACGTAGATCCGCGAAAAATCTTTAAGCACGCTAAATGCTGTATTTTCTTTATTTGCAAAGTACTCTGCGCCAAATCTAATATCGTGTGATTTACTGAGATTTTTTTCAAACTCAAACTGAGCTGCATAACCTGAATCTGAAACTCTTTGCATTAACAAGGAACTTAAACTTAAACTTGAATTTATTTTTTTTTCAAATCGGATATATGCATCTTGAATTTTGCGGCTGCGGGTTAAATACTCAATATTTTTATTCAGCTCAGAGTGTGAGTAATTGAATGTAAGCTGGGTACCCATAAATTCAGGCGGCTCAAAACTTAAATTGAGCAATATTTCATTTACTTCTTCAATTTGCAGATTTTTATTTAAAACACTTCGGTTGTCATTGTATTTAAAATCTAAGCGTATAATTTTATTATTGAGATCAAAAGTTAAACTTCCACCGTATGATTTGTACGGCAACTGTGTCTTTGTCATAGTTAGCTGACTTAAGTCAAACTGATAAACTGGCGTCTTATCAAAAACATAAAGATGATACAATGACCAATCAAATAAATCTAATGATCCAAGTAGGCGCAAACCGTAGTCATTTCTATTAAAAAATTTTGATTCATCAACATCTCCCACATATAAAAAGTTCATTTTGCTAACGAACTGATTTAATAAAAAAGCATTGTCAGTATTCGCTTTCGGCTGAAATACATTAATAAATTGAAAACTTAAATTATTGAATATAAGTTTATAGCTGAGCGCCGGAACCGTATTATATCTTAGATAATTTTTAGAAAAAATACTTATATTCAAGTTCTCAGGATTAAGCGATTCCATCCCGATGGTATCAAAACCATCTACCAGATACAGATACTGGTAGCCCAAG
>JAYVKY010000216.1:0-2395 GCA_043767965.1 Pseudobdellovibrionaceae bacterium | reverse complement strand
GTATATGAAAGCATTTGATGGTACAGTGCCAGCGGGCTATCAAACTGTTGGCAGCACTTGTACTGATGGACCCTGTATTGGCTTTCCGATCACTTTAGTTCGTTACGCCGGAAAATCGTTTACTCGAAATTTAGGCTTGTGCGACCCGACGTATCCAGTGACATGTGCTTCAACAGACGGAACAGTTGGAACAAACGACCGTTACGCACTGTCTATTTGGGGTGGAAATTACAGCCAAGGTATCGGCGCTTGCGGAGACAAAACTGGTTTTACAGATGCCGAGGCTCGTGCTTATGCGGGGATTCATATCGCAACAGCCCCGACTGTCGATGGGCACGCGATGTCTTTTGGCCCTTATGTTTATCAAACGGCAACTGGCTTTGGCGGAACGGGTTCGGCACCATTTAATAAACCTTGGATGCGAACTGTTGCAACGCTAACTCATGATTTACAAAATTGCAGTCCGACAACAATTACGAATGGACCTAACAGCTATAATGGTTGGGCATGTCGATCAACTGTGATGTCTGGCCCTTGGCCGGGCACACCTATTGGTGGACCAGTCTATGGGTGGCAAGTCGGCGTTGAAGGTGGTGGTTGCTTTAATTCTGCAACAAACAAACCTGTGAACGTGACAAATTGGTCAGCCATGGGGATGGGAACTTGTACAACAACAGATGTCTCTGCAACTTATGGTGCTGGATTTAAAAGAAATTCTTGTACGTTTGCAAGTGTTGATCATGATAACGACGGTGCAACAGCACCGGTCAGTTTAACATGTACGAATACTGGTGGCCAAGTCACTGATTCTGCAGGTACTCCGACATCGACTCCGTTAACACTAACTGGTGGTCAGTATTTAGGTCAGCCAGTTCCAATAGCACTCTCGGGTGCAGCTTGTTCTAGTATCGGTAGTTCTGATGATGCACATACACTAGCAGCCTATCGTTGTTACGCCGAAGCGTTTTGGAATGGCGGATCTGCACCATCTGGATCGTGCACGCGTGATTATCGATTTAACTGGTCAGCAACAACACCCGCTGATTTTGCTCAAGATTTTGAACGTGGCAAGCCTAAGAATGCTTTCATTACAAATATTCTGAATTATACAGCTGATGGTGGAACAGCAACTTTAGAAGATGAAGAAATTAACACGATTACGATTAATACGGGTGCGACAAGTAGTACATTTTGTAAAGCTTCGCGCCGAACAACAATTTCGTTTAAGAAAATATCTGCAACACGAATGTTGGTTGATTTACGTGAATCAGGTCAAATGAACAGTACGAATGCAGCATGTATTGGTGCTGCAAAAGATGCTTTGGCCGGAAAAAACGTGGGCGGAGGAGATTTGCAACATGTGCTGACTCCACAAAATATGATTTTTTACGCAGACACAGCTCTATAAAGATTTAATTTAAATTAATTTAGAAAAACCCGGTTCATCCGGGTTTTTCTTTTCATTGAGGTGTAATATGAAAAGTGCAGCGTTAATATTTTTACTATTTAGTTTGAATACAAGTTTAGGGCTAGCAAAAAATATAAATTGTCTGCAGTTTGCAGATATTTTAGATAAGACAAATACAGACATAAAAATTCAAAATAAAAACTTAAAACAAAGTTCAAAACAAATTGAATCTAACAAAGTAGTTATCAATAATTATAATAAAAATTGCAGGAACGCATCTGGTGCGAATTGCAACTCGGCAATGTACGATATGATAATCAGTCAAATGCCACTTTTAGCGGGTCAGCAAAGTCAAACTGAAAGCAAAATTTCAAATCTAAAAACACTAGCCAGCGAAGCCAACGAAAATTTCATAAGCTGTAAAAATGCAGTAAAGATTCAAAAATAAGTACAATTTATTTACGTTTTTTGGCCAAAACAAACAGTTCTTTACCCTGTCTGCGAGTTAAAGATTGCCGCCAGCGGCCCCAAAATAAAAATTGGAAATAGGGATTTAATAATTCGCGAAGTTCAAATTCAGTGACGCCATAAGGCGGCCCAGATCTTTTGAGCATCGTAAAAAATACGCCCATTAATTGACCTTCTTCGTGCAAAAGTCTGCGCCAAACATTCACTAAATTTTTTCTTTGATTGGCAGATATTGCACAAAAAAAAGTGTGTTCAATGATAACGTCGAATGAAAAATTCCAGTCTTGGGGTAAATTAAAAATATTTTCCTGAACGAAAGTTAAATTTGTTAAGTTTTTATATTTTTCACGACCACGCTTGATACCTTCGCTTGAAAAATCAACAGCTGTGACAACGTGGCCTACTTCGGCAAACAGGGCGGCGTCGTGACCTTCGCCACACCCCAAAACCAATATTCTAGATTTTGGGACTTTTACCCGCTGTAGCATATCTCTAAGGGCTTCAGCCGGCTGCTGCAGA
>JAYVKY010000215.1:0-9197 GCA_043767965.1 Pseudobdellovibrionaceae bacterium | reverse complement strand
AAATTATTTCGAATTTGCGCCAAGGTTCAAATTATACTGAATCACTGGTCAATATTTATCGCCTTGGTCCTGTACAAAGCCAACTGACAGAGGCATTGTTAAAAGGACTTGATCCCATATCGCCACTTTTGAATCAAAATATTTTTGTTGATAATGAATCAACAAAAAAGATATCTGTCATACTGCCAGAAATGAAATTTGATCCAAAAGATGATCGATTTGATCAACTTCAAGTTTTTTATTATCTAGAATATATTCAAAATTGGATGCAAAATAAATTAAATGTGCGTTTTCCTGAAAAACTCAACGCCATTGTCAATGTTGGTTTTCCAGAAAAAACAAATACTGCTTTCTATTTCCAAAATAAAATTCGACTAGGCCATGGTGATGATATCAGTTATTCCATGATGGCTTCGGACCCCTCAATCGTCTTTCATGAATCGTTTCATGCACTCATTGATGGGTTATCCCATTTACCTTTTGACGGCGAAGGGGGCTCTATGAATGAAGGGTTTGCTGATTTCTTTACGTGCATAGCTTTAAATAGACCCTACCTTGGCGAATCTTCTTATTTAAAAGCGCCTTTTACAAGGTCTCTGCTGACTGTTGTTAAGCTGGATGAGAAATCAGGTGGTCTTTATCACGATTCGGCTATCGTCAGTGGCTTGCTCTGGGGTATCAACGAAAAATTAGGTACTGAAAAATCACTAAAAATTGCAACAGAAACTTTGTCTAAATTAAATCCTGCCAGCCAGTTTGTTGATTTTAATACGCAACTGCTAAAGGTCATACATACAGAGCTTCCTGTTGATGAGCAGCAGATAGTTTCTGGCCTTCTTAAGAGCAGAGGCTTCGTTTATGAATAGCCTGATTGGCCTATGGCTTTTTACGTCTTTATTTTATCAGGGCCAACTGCTACCACCACCAAATGAAAATTTAAAAATTTATTATTCATTTTTAAATCAGTATAGAAATGAAATATATTATTATCGCGCAAATGAATCAGGATTTTGCCGACGCTGGGCAAACTATCAAATTGATGGTACATTTATAACTCAAACGATAGATCAAATTGATGATGAAAATACAGCCAGCTGTTCAGCGGACACTGATATGCAGATTGGCAATACCTCAAAGGTTCATTATGAAATCATAAATGCGCAGCTTCACTTATATCTGCCGCTAGGCGAAGAAGAAATTCATTATATCTTTGATCAAATTGATAAATAAAAAAAGGCAGATTCATTTAATTGAACTTGCCAACGAATCTACTTTTTGTAACTGTCTACTGAGTCATCGTCGTCATTGAAATCCAACCTTCATCCGATAATGCTGCTAAGTCTAGATCTTCTAAACCTTTTGAAAATTCATTCTCTTCAGCAAAGAGGCGAATTAAATCTTCAGATGTTAAAATCCCTATCACCTCGCTATCATCAGTGACCACAACGCTATTTATTTTTTTCTCGATAAAAATTTGAGCCACTTGCTTAACTGTCGCAGTTTTTCGGACCATCTTAACCGGAGAACTCATAAATGCATTTACTTTATGATTTGTATAGCGACCATCAATATATTTTAAACCTGCATAATCACTTTTACTTAATATGCCCACCAGTTCACAATCCGCATCCATAACTGGCAAATGACGAATATCGTAACTATTCATAAGCTCATCAGCCTCTGATAAATTTGCATTTGCTTTGATCGTAACTAAATTATCAGAAAAAATATTTTTAATTTGTTGCTTCATAAAAACCCCTTTGTGTGGTTTCAGATTATCAGAAATCATTAATCAGGATATGATTCACATCATACTCTGATCGAATGACATATTGTTTTATTTTTTTTCTGCTAAAATTGACTTGTATTCAGTTTTACACACTTTGGCAGCGTTTGACTTTGGATAACTTTCGAAACATTCTTTTAGGAATAGCTCGCCCGTATTGTCAAACAGACTTTCTCTGTAATTATTTTGGATTTTACCAATCCACAAATAGAGCCATGGCAAAAGTTCTTTATTTTGGTTTAGATCTAAAACTCTGTGCAAATAAATTAACGTTTCTTGATCTATTGGAAATCGATCATCGCCTAGGCCATAATAGCTGGCAATTTTTTCACGGTCATCGATGAATTCTTTCATTTTTAGATAACCTTGATCTTCAGCTTTCTCTGGCAACATTCGGTATTTTTTAATATTAAAATATTGGATCCATTTCTTAAGATGTCTTGCTAAGTACGCCGGCATATTTTTATTTTTGCTTATTCGTGATACTGCTGCCAATGTTTTTTCGTCATTTTTTAGAATCCTAATATAATAATAACCTATTCTTTTGACTGCGTGATCTAAATTTTTCTCATTTAATTTGTTCTTAGGGTACTCATCAACCAATTTCTGATATTTTTTAACAGCCTCTTCATAGCCTCGCAACATAAACTGAAAATCTGCTTGAGCGAGTAGATCTGAATTATTTAACAGGTCAAAAGAATACCATCGATCGGTCAATTGTTTTTCAGTGTGACACGAAGAGCACTGATATAATTGCGACTTCAAATTCCAGTATGAATAATCTAAAAATCTATTTTTAAATGTATATTCAACATCTTTGAATCCATCAGCTAAAACCTTAAACCTAAATTTAAGATTTGAATTAACAACAGCCGGATCAATGAGCAGTAAATCAAGATTTAGATTTATCTCTTGCAAAATTTTTTCTATTTTCTTTTGGTTTGCGGCGTCTGCATATTCTTTTTCATTTAAAAGATAGGGACTTAGTTGTTTCATTAGCGATTCAAACTGCGTCATTTTAGGTTTTATTTCAGCCTGAATATTTAAACTAAAACAAACCATCCCCAGCCAAAGGCCTAGGCCAAAATATTTTTCTTTATTCATCAATTCCTCCGAATACATGATAATCAAATGATCTATGCTAGACAATGACGCGCATCATATTTTAGGCGACATATTTTGAAATAAAAATACCTATCAATCTTGACATTAATTTTTTTATTCACATATTTAGACTACAGAAACGAACCGGTTTAGGTCTGAGTACGAAACAATTAACACTGTACGAGAAATAATTTCTAATACAGATTTTTTTGAAGGGAAGGATGCCATGACTGCTTTATCTTTATTTAACCGTAACCTTGAAAATTTTGATCGTGATTACACTAACCCATTTTTCAGCACTGGATGGCTGAAGGATTATACGAACTATGTATCACCTGCAGCGAACACATTAAGTTCACAGATGAAGTACAACGAAAAATCATCTGCTTGGGAGTTAACCCTCGAAGCGCCTGGTGTTGTAAAGGACAAGTTAAAAGTGGACGTGAAAGAGGGCCACCTGGCCCTTTGTGGTGAAAAAACAAAAGGACTGAATCAAGGAACTTTTGAAAGGTATTTTAAAATACCAGAGGGGGTGGACATAGAAAAAATAGAAGCTCAATTCGAAGATGGCGTCTTAACAGTGGCGATGCCGTTAGAAGCAACAAAGGCCATAAAGACCATAACCGTTAAATAAAAAATGCACTTCGTAGTGCATGTAAGAAAGGGGTTCAGCCCCTTTCTTTTTTTTTAAAAGTATAGTTGTGAATTACCTGCGACAAATAAATAATCTTTACGTTTTTAAGTCGTGTACCTAGTAAAACATGATCCGCATCATGCATGAACGTCACACTGTAGGCTAAAAATCAGTACAAGAAATAACAAGGGGAATATATGACACAAAATATTCATTCGATCGAACGTGTTTTAAGAATTGTTGTCGGAGCAGGGCTTACCACAATGGCTTTTTGGGGGCCAACAAATATGTGGTTTTTGCTTGGGTTGATTCCAATGGCCACAGGCATTGTTGGCTGGTGCCCGCCCTATGCAATGCTTGGGATTAATACTCGTAACATTGGTAAAAAATAATTTTTTATTGTTCAATTAAAAAATGTGAATTTACGATTTATCTTTTTTAATTTCGTCCATCGCAAGCTCGGCGCGGGTTTTATAACCTTTTTTCGTATTGCATTCTTTGCAAGAAGGCACACAATTTTTTTTATCTGACTTGCCACCACGTGAGATCGGAATCAAATGATCCATGGTTAATTCTGAAGATTTAAATTTTTCCTTACAATGATAACAAATACCTTTACCGATAACTTGGCGCCACCATAAAGATTCGCGCAAAGCTTTTGCTTTGGCTTTTTCTTTTTTTTTGTGAGCATCTGATGCTGGAGTGAAATAGAAATCAGTCACCGTAATTAACGCCCTTTCATAAGCGGGTAATAGAATCGGTTATCAAATAAACCCTGACTGTAATACTGACGAATGGCCTTTAATTTGTCATCTGAAAGGTCTGTGTCGCCTGTTAATTCGAAATTCTGATCTGAATACATAGCGATTGTTTTATGACCTGGTTTAAATAATGATCTTGCTAAATAATTTACATTCAATAAACCTAAGTCAAATAAATCATTTAATGTCGGAAGCAAATCAATTTGTTGGGCATATTGATTCGTAGGAATTTTAAGTTTGACGTCAGCAGAATAAAATAAAATTGGTATTTCATATTTTGATTTAAAACTGGCTTTCAAATTTAAACTTGGCCCCGTATGATCTGCAACAAATAAAAAAACAGTATCTTTAAACCATGGTTTTTTTTCGGCACATTCAAAATATTTTTTAAGAGCATAATCTGTGTATTTGATCGATTGAATAATTGGCTCATGACCAGCAGCTAATTTTGTTTTAAGATGGTCTGGAATATTAAACGGATGATGCGAGGTCAACGTGAAAATTGCAGTCGCAAATGGTTTTAAGAACGTGCTCGCCGTATCGCATGACCAAACTAAAAAATCTTCATCCCAAATACCCCAAGATCCATCATTTTTAGACTGATCTGGAAATTCATTCAAACCATAATAATGATCAAAACCTGCTGCACGTGTGAATAAATCAAAACGCATACTGCCGTTCTTAGCACCATGAAAAAAACTTGTATGATATTTTTTTTTCTTAAATAAACTTCCTAAGCCCACAAAATCATTTGTCGCAAATTCTGAATTCACGAAAGGTTCTTCCATAAGAGCGGGTACACCCGACATAATTGAGGCAATCCCCTCGATAGATCTGCGACCATTAGCGAATGAATTTTTAAAATAAGATCCGTTCTTTGAAAGACTTAAAAAAAATGGAGTATTTTCTTCTGATATGTACTCAGCAGAAAAGCTTTCTAAAATAAAAATAACAAGGTTTTTATTTTTAAAATTGGGCACATTTGCCGAGATTGACATGCTCGGATTTTGATTGAGCTCAGAAAGCATTTTTTCATCATCAAAAAAATGCAGCCTTTCAAACGATTTTTGACTGAAACTTTTTGCCGCGGAAAATGTGGAATTTAAAACCATCTGATGAGCAAAAGGATGCTCGATCACTTTTGCATCGACAAAGCTGATTGGTTTTTCCTGAAGCCCCCCCCTCCCGAAAACAATGGTCAAAATAAATAAGCTTAAAACTGTTAGCAATTTTCTTTGAACTGAAATTTGAGTGGGGTCGAAGTTTTTAACTATTTTGTAATTTAATAAAACATACAGACATAAAGATACTGTCGTCACGAACGTCATCCAAAAATATGTCATTAAATTCGAGGCATTACCCTCGCCGATTAAATAAAATGTACTTTTTGTAAAACGTCGACCCACAAAATTAACAAGTTCACTATCAATGAAGTTACCAGACAAAATAATAGTATGAATTAAAATCAGACCCCAAAATAAAAAGGATGATACCCATTTTAGACGCACGACCAGAACAAAATATAAAATCAGTGTGATTGGAAAAATGACAGCTAAATCAAACCGGGCACCGGCCAATATAACCTTTACAAGATCCCGTAAGCCTATGTTTTCTAAGCGTGCGTAGTTCCAAACGTAAAAAGTGGCTCTGATTAGGCTGTAAATTACGAAATTCAGGCCTAAAAATGAAATAACTGTATTAAAAAAAGGGCTCTGCACTTGCTTGAAATCAGAGGATTTGCTAAGATTCATACCTATGACAATAGATCAAATGAAACAACGATTGCAAGAAGCTTATCCGGATGCTAATCCGAATTTAGATATTACCGTGAATGATTTAACGGGAACATCTGATCACTGGGAAGTCCAAGTTAAAAGTTCTGCATTTTTAGGCCTCAGCCGCATTGAGCAACATCAACACGTCATGGGTGCTTTTGCTCCCGAGCTTAAAACTGGTGAAGTTCACGCATTGACAATTAAAACACTTCAAAAATAACAAAGGAAAAATATGTCAGATATTAAAGAAAAAATCGAAAGCTTATTAAATTCAAATAAAATTGTTCTATTTATGAAGGGCACTTCACAATTTCCGATGTGTGGGTTTTCGGCTCGCGCAACAGCAATTTTACAAGACATGGGTGTTGAATTTAAAGACGTCAATGTTCTTGATGACGAAGAAATTCGTCAAGGCATCAAAGATTATGGCAATTGGCCAACTGTACCGCAATTGTATGTGAATAAAAAATTAGTCGGTGGCAGCGACATTATGATGGAAATGTACCAGGCTGGGGAATTACAAACTTTAATTAAAAATTAATGTTTTGTAATGTGGCTTTGTGGGACAGAGCTCTTCGCTTGATCTTTGCCGTATTAATACTTGCCTATGCTATTGCTGGCGGACCATTTTGGTTTTATATTCTAGGGCTTTATTTTTTAGTCACAGCCGCTTGGGGGCTTTGCCCCGTCTATGCTTTTTTTCGAACTCGCACATTAAGATAATCATCACTCTTGAGGAAATAAATGGATTTATTAAACTCTTTAAAAATTGATTTTTCAAAAATAAAAACGGATCAGGAATCGTTAAAATATTATGGCAAAGACTGGACGACATACTTTGATATCAAAGCCAGTGCCGTTTTATTTCCAACTGCAACAGAGGATGTTGTTGAGATAGTTCTATGGGCTAGAAAAAATAAAATATCACTTGTTCCTTCAGGGGGGCGCACAGGCCTAAGTGGTGCTGCCTGCGCATTGAATAACGAGGTGATTGTTAGCTTTGAAAATATGAACCATATCTTAGAATTTAATGAAACTGATTCATCAGTTCGTATCGAGCCCGGCGTCATTACCGAAGATTTACAAAATTTTGCAAAAGCGAAGGGACTCTATTATCCCGTTGATTTCGCTGCTCGTGGTTCATCACAAATGGGTGGCAATATAGCGACCAATGCCGGCGGCATTAAAGTTGTTCGTTATGGTTTAACACGCGATTGGGTTATGGGCCTCACTGTGGTGACTGGTGCCGGTGAAGTTTTAGAATTAAATAATGGCCTTATTAAAAACGCAACGGGCCTTGATCTGCGACATTTATTTATTGGCAGCGAAGGCATTCTTGGTTTTATCACTGAGGCCACAATGAAGCTTGCGCCCAAGCCTTTGGCTATAAAAGTTTTAGTTCTTGCACTTAACCAGATGTCGAGTGTGATGAAGGTTTTTTCTGAATTTAAAAAAAATTGCACACTGCAAGCTTATGAAATGTTTTCAGAGCTTGCACTAAAGCGCGTTTTAGAATCCACGGGCTTGCCGCGACCACTTGAATCGGTCAGTGAATTCTATGTTGTCTGCGAAGTTGAATGCAGCCATGCGCTTGCCGAAGAGAATTTAATTTCTACCTTTGAAAATTGTCTGCAGCAAGGCTGGGTCACTGACGGTGTCATTTCACAATCAGAACAGCAAGTGAAAGATTTTTGGCGCTACCGTGAAGATATCAGCGAAGCACTTTCTAAGTTCTCTCCGTATAAAAATGATATTGCCGTATCAATTTCACGTGTACCGGCGTTTATGATAGATCTTGATTCTGTTTTAAAAAGGGCTTACCCAAATTGGGAAGTCGTTTGGTTTGGCCACATTGGCGATGGCAATTTGCATATCAATATTTTACGCCCTGAGGGCATGCCGAAAGAAAATTTTGTGGCAGAATGCCGCAAAGTGGATGAACTTATTTTTAAAATAATTCGACAGCACAAGGGCAGTATTTCGGCTGAACATGGCGTGGGACTGACTAAAAAATCATTTTTAAATTATACAAGATCGCAGTCTGAAATTGAATTAATGAAAGGGATTAAAAAAGTTTTTGACCCTGATTTAATTATGAACCCCGGAAAAGTTATTTAGTTTTCAAAGCCAAATATGAGTTAAAAAATTCGTCGTGTTTTAATACTTCGTGAAGACTGTTGAATAATTGCGACAAGCTGATCTGATGTTGTACCCGATTTTTGCATTTCGAGGTCGACAACTAAGTAACCAATATTTTCATCTGTCGATAGATACTGTGCCTGAATATTGGCGCCGGCTTTTGAAATATAACCGTTAATTTCACCTAATACACCGGGCTCATTTCTGTGAATATTCATAATACGTGCGACATTTTCTTTCGGGGCCAAATCAACATTTGGAAAGTTTACAGCCCAGGCCGTTGTTCCGGTTTGTAAAAATTTACGAAAACTTTCTGCCACTTCAAGACCGATCGCATGTTGCGCTTCTTCGGTACTGCCGCCAATATGCGGAGTCAAAATCACATTTTTTAAATTTTGTAATGGAGAAATAAATTTTTCTTTATTCGACGCCGGCTCTGTCGGAAATACGTCAATCGCACAGCCTGCCAAGTGATTTTCTTTAAGCGATTTCACAAGATCTTCAATTTTAATGACTGTACCGCGCGAAGCATTAATTAAAAAACTTCCACGTTTCATTTTTTTTAATTCTTTTTCTGTAATTAAATTTTGTGTTGAAGATGTCTCAGGTACATGCAGCGTAACAAAATCTGCTTCTGATAACAAATCTTCCATTTTAACTTTCGAGACAGCATTACCAAGTGGTAATTTTTTTAATACGTCAAAAAAAATAACTTTCATACCTAAAGCTTCTGACAATATGCTAACTTGGCTTCCGATGTGACCGTAACCAACAATACCCAAAGTTTTACCGCGCACTTCTTTTGATCCCTCGGCTGATTTTTGCCATTCACCCAGATGTGCCTTCATATTTCGATCGCCCAATTGCCTAGATAATGAAATCATTTCGGCAATCACAAGCTCAGCGACAGAACGCGTGTTACTATGGGGTGCATTAAAAACTGGAATTCCTACATTTTTTGCTGCTGCCAAATCAATCTGATTTGTTCCAATACAAAA
>JAYVKY010000214.1:0-16182 GCA_043767965.1 Pseudobdellovibrionaceae bacterium | reverse complement strand
ATATATGATTTTGTTTATGAATATTGAATTTCTAATATTCGGCATAAGCTTAACTTATGCGCACATGAAAGTTGTAAAACTAAGTGGCCCGAGTAACCTTATTTCGACCGCTTTGCTTACTTGCATAAAGCGCCTTGTCGGCCCGATTATACATAGTTTCCCAAGTGTCACTTGGACTCTTCGTCGATACGCCAATAGAAATCGTTACGGGAATTTTTTTGTTTTCAAAAATAAATGGATGAGCCTCTACGGTCGCGCGAATTCGTTCAGCGACCTCCATCGCCGTTTTCATGGGTGTTGCTTGTAAAATTAATACAAATTCTTCACCACCATAACGCGAAAAATAATCATTTGAACGAATCAGTTTTGATTGCATTAATTGACCAAGCTCTTTCAAAACATAGTCGCCACCAGGGTGACCAAAACCATCGTTGATTTTTTTAAAAAAATCCAAATCAAATGTGATAACAGAAAGGGGTTCCGTTAAAACATCAGCTCGCATGACGGCCTCGGGCCCTTTATCTAGCAAGGCCCCCTTGTTAAAGGCTCCAGTCAGAGCATCTTTAGATGCCTTATCAAAAATTTGCTGATTTGTAATGGATTCAACATTACCTTTTTCAAGAAACTTAAAAATAACATTTCCCGTTTTGATTTGATCATTATTAATTAATCGACGCGGAATCATCGCTGGTAAAATTTGGCTGTTCACCTGTGTTTTATTTGTAGAGCCCAAATCAACAATTTGCACATGTGTTGCTGTTAAAATAAATTTTGCATGCGATCGACTTAATGATACATCCGTCACCGTTATATCCAGTCCATCACCGCGGCCAATCGTCATATCAGGCTTAGTAATTAGCCATTGTTTCCCGACGTAACCTGGCGGGCCAACAAGCACAACAATAGCTGGAGGAGCATCATCAGCCGCACGAAGTTTTCCCTTAAATGTATCACTTGCAACTATATTAGTTTTATCGGCAGCGGTATCAGACATCTAAGTATTATGAATCAAGTTTTTTTCACAGACAAGGTTACCAAACCTCAACAAGACTGGTCCAAAGACCAATCTTGTTTCAATAAACTATTAAGCAACTACGACATCTTCCTCGATGCGGTGAAACCCTCGCCATTCTTTAAGCCGACCATGGGGCTCGGTATCATTATCGACATATTCAAACATCACATACGTCAATTTTGTAATACGCCCTAATGAAGTTACATCTAGTGATGTCAATTCTGTCCAGGTTCCCGTATTAAAATATTCTTTTCGCGAACCCCACTTTTTATATTCATAAACGTGAGTGTGACCAAAAACAACGGAATGAATGCGATCATCACCTAATATCTTTTTAGCAGAAATAGTTAGATCTGGAAAAATTGCACTATCAAAAAAAATCTTAAATAGTTTTTTAATTGACCACCTAAAACGCGGATGATTTGAAACTAAAATTGTATACAAATATCTGCAAAGTAGACCCAATGCTTTAAAAAGCATAATGGGTTCATTAAAAAAAGCCCACCTGATCATTGCATTGAAAGGTCTAATTTTATCCACGTGAGGGTATTTTTCTTTAACTTTCAAAACCAATTCAATAAAAAAATGCGATCCGAATGACAAATTTAAAATAGGCTCAGGTAATCCTTGTTTTAAAAAAAATTTTCTGGGATCAACTCGATTGGCGGCCTCGTGCATATGACCATGTTCGACATGAATGCCATCAACAAAATAAACTATATTTTTGTAAAGCAATGGGTAACCCACGGCCTGGTCCAAGCAATCACGGCAACCTTGAAACATCATCGATTGATCATGGTTACCAATTACATAGGTGATTTTACGATATGGTTGCGATAAAAACTCTCCCATAGCCTTAAAGACCTGAGGGTGACCACTGACAATTGATTTTAAAACTTCTATTGAAATCGGCTCTGTAATCGAAGTTAAAAAATGTCCACGATAATCAACTTGTAAAAAATTTAAAAAATCACCGTTAAAAATAATCTCGATATCATTGTCACGATATGCACCACTTGAATAATATTGAATAAATTCGACCAACTTATCTGAAAAATAAAACTCTTCTAAAGTGTTCATGCTTCCGTCATGCAATAAACGGCCACGCCCTAGATGTAAGTCACTTAAAATGAGTTTTATTTTTTTTGCTGGGCGTCGAATATCATCAGACATAGTGAACGCCGCTAATCGACTTTTCTAAGGGGGATTTTGTTTTCATCTTGTAATTCTAAATTGGCCATAGCCAATCTTAGCGCGCGTGTTGTGCGTTTGAATGAATCTTGATTCGTATCTAATACTTTATTTAGATCAACGCACTTTTGACGATAGCTTTCAACTTCTAGTTGTACTTGATCCATTTTTCGTCGCAAATCCAAAATTTGTTCGTCTTTACTTTTTACTAATGCATTTTTCTCTGCGCGAACCAGCTCTAATCGATTTTCAAGTTCACGCTCTCGGATACGAATTTTTTTCATATCAAATTTTAACCGCGAATCAAGTTCATCAATTTTGATCTGTGCTTTTTGTAGCTCGTTATCTTTTCGATGGAATTGATTCTTGATCAGTTGCATTTCATTTTTATAAGACTGCTCAAGCCCATCACGATCACTTTTAAACTCTTGCACTTGCGACGTTAAAAGATCTGCACGTTCTTTAACAATTTCAGACGCTGCAATAAGCTCTTCAGTTTGCATTCGTAATTTTTCATTTTCATTTTCTATTTCTAATATTTTTTCTTGTGCAATACGTAAATTATCAGCTTGTGCTAATTGCGAATCCGAATTTCCCCACGAGGCATAGCCTGACGAAAAAGCAGACCGTGACTGACCCACCGAGACCTTCACATTGTTGTCTTGACCTTGCTCATTCCGATCAGAATAACCAGCTATAGCCACAGTTTTTTCTGAATCACTCGAATTATGGCTTATGTCTGTATTTAAATTTGCATCTAAATTTGGGCTTAAATTTGCAGAATCAATCTGAACATGTGGCAGCGCAACTGTTGCATCGTTTGCATTCACGTGATTTTGAACAGTATCCAGTAAATGAATGTCATCATTGCTAATAAGAGTGGGCTTATCATCAGTAGATTCAAAGGCTTGAATTGGATTTATATTTGGCTGTTGATTCAAATCTAATTCAATATTTTCGTTTTCATCAATGGAAAAATCTAAAGAATCATAATCGTTTAAAACGACCGACCCGGCTTCATCGTCTGAATTTTCGGCAGACAGATTTAACTCTTCCATTAAGGAAGCCATTAAATCTTCGGCTGCATTTTTTGTTTTAGATTGACTCATTTATTCTCTAAACCTCTGTTTTCACAATTCTTTATCGGACTGTAAAAACAGAAACTTAAATCAAAACAAATGGGTTTAAAAATTAATTTGATCTAAATTGAGATTGTACTGATTAGCTCTTGCAATAGGCTTATATATTGCTTTTCATCGACTTGAGCCAATTTTTTAAGACTAAAGTCTTGAATTGTCTGACTCGACATCACCGTTCCGGATAAAATTGCTAGTTTCAAATCTTTCCAATCAGGACGGCCTGTCACATTTTTTGACAGATAGCCAAAAAAACCACCAGCAAAACTATCGCCAGCACCAGTTGGATCAACCACTTTTTCAACAGGCAACGATGGACATTGAAAAAAACCTGATTTTTTTGAATATAATGTCGATCCGTATTCGCCGCGCTTAACCACAACAAACTCTGGGCCCAGATCAGAAACTTTTTTGATGGCTGTAATGATATTCGGCTCTTCGGTTAGCATCTTGGTTTCAGTCTCATTCATAAAGACAATATCGACTTTGTTAATCACCGAAATTAAATCAGCTTTTTTTGATTGAATCCAAAAATTCATACTATCCATACCAATAAATTTCGGACTTTGAATTTGTGATAAAACCTTTAATTGCAAAATTGGATCAATATTCGCCAAAAAAACATGGCTAGAATTTTTATAATTTTCTGGCAATTCTGGATTGAAATTTGCAAAAACATTTAATTCTGTTTTTAACGTCACGGCCTCATTTAAGCTTTGTTCGTAAGTTCCTTCCCAGTGAAAGGTTTGACCACTAACAACTTGCATACCGTCAAGGTCCACTTTTCTAGATTTCAGTATTTCACGATCAGATTCCGAATAATCTGAACCCACAACGCCAACCACACGAACGTTTGTAAAAAAACTGGCTGCCACTGAAAAGTAATTTGCCGAACCACCTAAAGATCTTTCGGCACTGCCTTCCGGCGTTTTTACAGAATCATATGCAAGACTACCGACCACTAAAACTTCTGACATTATTTCCTCCGATTTTTGAATTTGAAATATCCATCGTTTCTTCACGACCTAATTTTGTCGACAATTGGCCACAGGCTGCAAAAATATCGCGTCCCATAGTTCTTCGTAATAAAACCTGCGCGCCCAATCGCATACACTCTGTGTGAAATGCTTGAACTGTTTCATCACTCGGTCGAGTAAAGCCAGATCCCGGATGTTCATTGAACGGGATTAAATTTACTTTACATGGAACATTTTTTAATAATTTTACCAACTCGCGTGCGTGATCAATTTGATCGGTCACCCCTGCCAATAAAACATATTCCATAGTGATTTTTTCACCGGTTGCGCGGTAATAACGTTTACATTCTTCCAGCAAATCGGGCAGTGGATATTTTTTATTAATTGGCATGACCTCAGACCGTACGTCGTTATTGTAGCCATTCAAGCTGACGGCTAGGCGCACTTTGGCCTGAGCAATTCGGTACATTTCAGGGATTAAACCTGATGTTGAAACTGTAATTTTTTTGCGAGACAAATTAATACCCGTCTGCGCATGAAAAACTTCGATGGATTTGAAAACTTCATCGGGATTGTCCAGAGGTTCGCCCATTCCCATAAATACAATATTTGAAATACGACGACCTTGGCCTTCACGCTGTAACGAATCGTAAACCTGCATAAACTGGCCAACGATTTCATCTGCAGACAATCTACGTTTTAATTTTTGTTTACCTGTGTAACAAAAGTGGCAGCCCATGTTACAACCTATTTCTGATGATAAGCACAATGTCAGTCGATCATCTGACGGAATAATCACAGCTTCGACAGAGTTCCCGTCGCGGACATCAAATAAAAATTTTTGTGTTCCATCAATGCTGATCAGATGCTTAAGCACAGGCGGCAATTCAAATGTCAGTATTTTTTTTAATTCAATTCTAAAATCTTTAGATAGATTTGTCATTTGATCGATATCGGTAATTCGATTTTCGTAAACCCACTTAAAAACCTGTTGAGCTCGAAATTTTTCTTTACCAAATTGTTTGAAATATTCCTGTAGGGATTCAAGTGTGAATGAGTAGAAATTCATCGGCGTCATAGGCCAACTCCTTTTATTTGCTTATTACAGCGTTTATTTTTGAAACCTCATCTTTATAGAAAAAACTGCCTTAAAGTACAATGTTTTTTAATTTATTCTAAACACTGACAGTTAAATTGTACCAATTTCAAACTTAAGCTCTTGAATTTCGCAGGGGACGCAACCGACCTTGGCCACTACGATTCCTGCTGCGTAGTTTGCTAAAACACATGCCTTGGCAAGGCCCAGGCCGGCAGAAACACCTAAAGCCAACGCCGCGATGACAGTATCACCAGCGCCAGTCACGTCAAAAACTTTTTTTGCGAAAGTCGGAACCTGCACAACCTGTTCATCACTTGAAAATATTGCCATACCCTCTTTACCTTGTGTTAAAACGACATCTGAGGCGCCAGTCATTTTTTGCAATTGTCTGCCGACTGTCCAAACGCGGTCTAAGGGGTTTTCAATATCTTCTTCTTGAATTTTCGTCAGAGCGAGCGCCTCGTTGTAATTTGGCTTAATTAAATCAACACCTTTGTAAAATTCAGCAAATTTTGTTTGATGCGGATCGACCATCAAATATTTTTTAGAGACCTTACATAAAGCCACAATTTTCTCAACCAAGCTTAAAGAAAAAATACCCTTGGCGTAATCTTCGATAATTACACAATCAACTGTTTGAATTATTTTTTCGACTTGAGTCATTATTTTTTGTTCTATCTCGATAGAAACGTTTTTTCGAATTTCGTGATCAACACGCACCAAGTGATGATGCCCGGTCATAATGCGCGTTTTACGTGTTGTTGGTCGGCTGCCATCGACAATTAAAAATTCTGAACTAACTTTTGATGTTTTTAAAAGATTTTTTAAAGTCTCGGCCCCTGAATCACACCCAATGACCGAAATTAAAATGGCTTCACCACCAAGACTTGCTACGTTTTGCGCGACATTTGCTGCCAAACCTAAACGTTTATCTTCCTCATTGACCTCAAGCACTGGCACTGGGGCCTCAGGGCTGATTCGTTTCACGGCACCCATAATATATTCGTCAACACCGACGTCGCCAATAACAAGTATTTTTTTAGTTTTAAACAAAGAAATTTTTTCAAGTATTTCTGACTTTATCTTCTGATCAATATTAAAATGTTGAATCTTGTTTGACATTTAAACCACCCCGAATTGATATACCGTCATTATGAACACCATCAGACCACGAATTCACGAGAAGCTCAATCTGATCTATCAAAAAGATTATATTTCAGCGTCTGATAAAAAAAGCATCCTAGAATACCTATCAACTCTTTATCCTATTTGGGAAAACCGCTTTTCTGTATCAAATCCGCCGCCCACTGGCGAATCCAATCGGTCTCTGCTGCGCCCAGTTTACTGGCTGGGCAATTGGCAATTTGCTTGCCTTGATTATTACCACCCGCCTAAAGGAATTCATAACCGTTGTGTGCAGGCTGAAAAATACCCGCCCGTATTACAAAAAATAATTTCTGACGTTGAAAAAATGGTGCGTGAAAAATTTAGCGACAAAGACATTCCCAGCGACTGGCACTTGAATACCTGCTTAATCAATTATTACGGCGACAGAATTGAAACTGTCGATGGCAGTATCAAAAAAACAGATCTGGCTCGCGTTGGCGAACATAAAGATTTTGAACCCGGCCCCGTGGCTTCGATTTCATTTGGTGATAAGGCAATGTTTCAATTTGTTAAAAGTGCCGGCAAATCTCAAAAAAGTGATGTGGTTTTGCAGCAATGGCTTGATGATTCAAGTCTTCAAATTTTTGGTGGTGATAAATTTAAAAAACAGCTTTTTCACCGCGTTCAGAGGGTTGAAAGCAAAGGCGAACTTTTTAAAAAAACAAACACCACCCAAATCGAAACAAGACGTATTAATTTCACATTCAGGTATGTTCCGCGTGATCATATCCAGCCCTTTTTTCGTTTGCCTGAAAATTTACGTAACGACATCAAAGGCTACGTCACCGAGCTTGGGACAAAATCAAATTACTGGAAAGAACAACTTTTATGAAAAAAATAATTTTGGCCCTTGTTTTTTTATCTGCATGTTCTAAACAAAAAAATATCCCCAAAGACTTTCAAAAAACCAATACAGATTCAAATGTCGTTTATGGTGAAGACGGCCGACTTGATTATTTCGAAATGAAAAATCCTGAATTGCAAAACATGGCCAGATCAACTGTTGCGTTTATTAACCCCAGACATTTAATTTATGATTCCGTATTTAATATTTATAATTTTGAAAATGCAGAAGTATCAGTCATGTTTTGTTCAACCGAGAAATTTCAAAAACAACCCAAATTTGCAGATTGTTCGGGCTCATTGGTGGCTGCGGACATCGTACTGACTGCGGGTCATTGCGTACAAAATGCAAAAGATTGCGCGAACACAAAAATTGTTTTTGATTACAGTTTGGATTCTGCATCAAAAAAATTAAATTCATTACCGGCCGATGATGTGTATTCTTGTCAAAAAATTATAGCCTTTAGTAATATAAAAAATAGCACTGATTTTGCACTAATCCAACTGGATCGCCCCGCCATTGGACGAAAACCATTAGAATTCAGCACCGCCGAATTAACGGACAAAGATTCATTGATGATGATTGGTCACCCTATGGGATTACCCACCAAATTTACAATGAATGGTATGGTCAGGTCATTAATCCCTGAACATTATTTTACGGCCTCGATGGATGCGTTCAGTGGCAATTCGGGATCCGCTGTATTTGATCAAAATACAAAAAAAATTGTTGGCGTTCTGGTACGTGGCGAATCCGATTTTGACAAAAAAAATGGTTGTTACGTCGCCAAACAATGCGATGAAAATGGATGCCGCGGCGAAGACGTCACACGAGTCCGTGAAATTTTAAAATATTTGAATCATTAACAGACAAAGATCCAGACATTTTATTCAAACTGCAAAGCCACCGAAACAACACCATGACCAACGAACAATATCAAAAACGCATTCAGTTTTTAGATCACATCAAAAAAAATTATGTTGCAGTACAAGGAAAGCTTTTACTTTTTTATTTTGAAGATTATGAAGTCGATACAATAAAAATTGAATTACTTATACCCTCAGGCTTAACCAGTGAATACTTTCGAAGCCGCCGCAAGCAAATCAATGGTGCCGTTAGTTTCTATTACGGTGACAACGGTTCAGTATATTTGAGTTTAACTGACGTATTTATTGATATCAACTTCAATATGACTTTAAGCTGTTTTGAAAATAACGATTTAGAAATGCCCATAGACATGCAGAAGGTCGCGGCAGAACTCAATGAACTTTTTGAACTACTTAAATCCAAGTAATATATTAAATTCTCTATAGAAAAATTCATTAAAAGTATATTTTATTGAAAGCTTTTGATCATCATAACTAATAATTAATTTAAGTATAAAATCGCTTAAAGCAAGATACTTGCTTACCTTAGCTACAGCCCATTTTTGACCGTAGGGCTGTTCGCAGATTCTGAACTTCTGATTAAAGGACAACTTCGCAAACAACACCTGGTGCCCTGAAGATTCCAATTCGATATCAAACACAAGTCGAGTTTGCTGATCTGTAAATTTGTTGGATCTGTTGAGGTCATTTTTAAGCACTAAATATTCATTCATAATTTCTGATCTTTGATTCATGCAAGCAGGTCTTGCAAACGATATTCATCGCCCTAAGGCACTTCGTACGCTCAAAGCAAATTATCAATCCGAAAAACGAAAACTATTTTGCCTGAAATCCCCGCCGGATCATTTCAACCAAAAAGGGCCACTGGTATTCGCCAGCCAGTGCACAGTGCATTCCATTCAGTTCTAGGATATTTGTTTTTGAAAAATCACCGGGCTGCAAATGATTCAGTATCAGATCTGTATTTAAAAAATTCACTACGGCCGGATCATTGGGTGTGACATAAATTTCAATCGGTGTTTTTTTGTTTTTAAAAAAAGGCCAGAAATTATTTAATTCATACAAGCTTTTTGAATTAGCAATATGCCTGATAAATTCCTTTGGAAATTTAATTTTCGGAAATCGTTTTTGAAAAGTTTGCAGATCCAATAAGGGTTTGGGTTCTTTTTGGCTTAACCAGTCAAGGGCTGCCGGAGTAAAGCGCGGGGTTAAATCAAAAAAATTTTTCCAAATAGAAATGTTATTAAGATCCGGGTTTTTATCATAAAGCACTTGCAGCCTTTGACTGTTCCATAGATCAAAGCCCATTGAAAAAATGCCAGGCTTTGAATGATATTCAAAAGTTTTTTGTAAGTTAATCAATGGACAGAAGGCCTGTACAGATTTAATTTTATTTTGGTTTTGCTCGTCTAAGTACGTTGTAAGAAATAAACCTGCCCCGGCCATGCTGACGCCCACCAAATGGATGTCGGTGATATCTTTGGCCCAGGCAAATTCTTCATTAATGATTTGATTCAAAATAAAAAAAGTATGCAAACCTTCTTCGATCCCTCCGACAGTAATGCGATCATTAATTTTTAAATATCCATGACTGGTTAAACTTTCTAAAGCCAATACATGAAAACCTAAATCTTCATACATCAATTTTAACAAAAATCTTTCGGCTAAAAATTCGTCGATATTACCGTGAATACCCATTCGGAAAATAACGAGTGGTTTTTTTTGACCCACATGTAATGCCAATAGTCCGCGGATTTTAAGGTTGGGTTTTAATTCGAACGTTAGTTTTTGAAACTTTTTAGAATCGCTTAGATCAAAATTAAAAAATAACTTACTTTTAAATGACTCTAAGACATTTAACTTGTAATCAGCCTCGCACTCTTTGGGTGAAAGTCGTGGTGATGAAAAAGTAAGCTTACATTGATCCGTAGCCTCTGGATGCGGGGTCCACCTCGTCAAACTCGACATAATTTTATAGATCAGAGGCGGATATGAAGATAAATCCGCTGTCTGTGCTACAACATCTTGAGTTATGAATAAAATTGCCGCGATCAACAATAGGCCTGAGAATAGTATTTTTGCTCGACAGTTCATAGGTGATTTTCTACACTTATTTCATTTCAAAGTAAACCTAAGGAGTCCCAATGCCCATGCACGATAATTTAAATCCACATTCTGAAGCTCATTTAAACGGACCGCTATTTCAAAATGCTTTAGCGACGATGCGTGAGGCTGCAAAAATCATTAACTGTGATCCAAACATTATGGAACGGCTTACAAGGCCTCGCCGCTGTATTACAGTTTCTGTGCCCGTTCGGATGGATGATCAATCTGTAAAAGTTTTCACAGGTTATCGTGTTCAATACAATGCAACACTTGGTCCTTATAAGGGTGGAATTCGCTATCATCAAAACGTAGATCTTCCTGAAGTTGTAGGCCTTGCGGCACTGATGACTTTTAAAAATTCTGTTTTAGGCTTGCCCCTGGGCGGTGCCAAAGGCGGCGTTTGCGTAGACCCAACAAAATTATCACGCAATGAAAAACAGGGCCTTACTCGCAGATATGCCTCTGAAATTTCACATTTCGTTGGCCCCACTAAAGATATTCCAGCTCCTGATGTCGGCACAGATCCACAAACGATGGCCTGGTTTATGGATACCTATTCACAAGAGCAAGGCGGCTATGTTCAGCCTGCGGTTGTTACCGGCAAACCTGTTGAAATTGGTGGTTCATTAGGACGAAATCATGCCACAGGTCTTGGCGTAATTTACACATGTGAACGTGCTATGGAAATGCATGGTCAATCGATGAAAGGCGCTCGCATCGTTATTCAGGGCTTCGGAAATGTTGGCTCGTTCGCTGCAAAATTTGCGTGCGATCGCGGATCACGTGTCATTGCTGTCAGTGATGTCTCTGGTGGATATTTTAATGGCGATGGTTTAAATATTTCTGAGATGATTGAGTACGCAAAAACAAATAAATCATTAGAGGGCTATACAAAGGCTCAAAAAATTTCAAATGCCGAACTTTTAGAGCTTGATTGCGAGGCCTTATTGCCTTGCGCGCTTGAGGGGCAAATTGATACTCACAATGCCGAGAAAATTAAGGCTAAATTTTTAATTGAAGGCGCCAACGGCCCTGTAACAAATGCGGCTACAAAAATTTTAGATCACCGTAAAGTTGTTCTTGTTCCAGATGTAATCGCCAATGGTGGCGGCGTCATTGTGTCTTACTTTGAATGGGTTCAAGATATTATGTCGTTTTTCTGGGATGAGGCCGATGTCGATACAAAATTAAAAGGCATTATCTTAAAAGCTTTCGATAATGTTTATAAATTTCAACAAGAGAAAAAAACAGACATGCGATCTGCGGCGATGGCGGTTTCAATTCAACGACTTGAAAAAGCAATGTTACTTCGTGGTTTATACCCGCGCTAATTTTTTTATATTTGGGGGCTTGAAATTTGAAACCTTGGTTGTGGATTCCTGCAAAATTGGCTCATGCTTTAAGTCCCTACGTGATAAAAATTTATTCAGAAATTTTTGGCTGTGAAAAAACACCAATTTGGAATGCCTTCCATTATAAAAATCTAGTTTTCAAGAATAGAATCGGCATTGCCGGCGGGGTCGATAAAAATGCAGATTGCCTTCGTGCTTGGGAAAGATTGGGTTGCGGTTTTTTAGAAATCGGAACCGTTACCCCACAGCCACAGGCGCCAAATGCCGGAAAAATTATTGATCGCAATTTAAAAACACACTCTTTGTGGAATAAAATGGGCTTTCCATCAGCTGGGGCCATTGATGTGTTCTATAATCTTAAAAATTTTAAAGAACACTCAAAAACTCCGGTATTTGTAAATATCGGAAAAAATCGAACCACTGAAAATTCAAAGGCACACGAGGATTACATTTTTTTATTAAATTATTTCTCAGCCCTTGCCGACGCCTTTGTGATTAACATTAGCAGCCCCAATACAACGGGGCTTCGCGATCTGGCAAAAAAAGAAAACCTAGACCTTTTTTTAAAGCCTGTGATGCAGGCTGTGAAGGAATTGAATTTATTACAACCTATTTTAATTAAATTAAGTCCTGACCTCGCCGAAACAGACCTTAAATTTATTTTAAGAACCAGTCTTGATTACGGAATCGATGGTTTTGTTTTAGCAAATACGACCTTGTCGCGTCATCGGCTTGAAAAATACCCTGCCGATGGTGGAGTCTCTGGCAAACCGGTCGCTGACCTATCCAAAATTGCTTTAAAAACTACTGTGCAGCTCTGTTTGAAAGAAAAAACAAAAAAATTGATTATTTCTACTGGTGGAGTGATGACAGGGGCCGATGTTTTTGAAAGAATAGAGCTTGGTGCTGATTTGGTCCAAGTTTATACGGCCCTGATATTTGAGGGCCCCGGTTTTTTCAGAAAGGTTTCACACTTTGCCAAACAACAACGACGTTGATTCTAAAAATAATACCGTTGGTTTAGAAAAACCGAAGGCAGCATTTTACCCTAAAAAGCCACGTGTAAAAAGAAATTGGATACCTGTCGTTGCGGGGATTTTAAAAAAAGAACAGCTTGTGCTCGTCGGTCAACGACCTGAAACCCACACGCTTGGTGGCCTTTGGGAATTTCCGGGTGGCAAAATTGAGCTTGGCGAAACGCCTGAGTTCGCACTTCAGCGCGAACTGCGTGAAGAGCTTGGCATCGAGGCCGAAATCGGCGAATTAAAAATCGCCTGCTCGCACAGTTACGGCGACGTCGGTATATTAATATTATTTTATGAAGTTTTATTTTGGAAGGGTGAACCCCAAGCTAAACACCATACGGCCCTTGAATGGATTATTGCGGCGAACTTGCCTGATCGAAATATTCCAGATGCAAATCGAAAAAATATAGATCGCCTATTTAAAGCCTTTGGCTTTGATAAGAAAAAATAGCCTGTGAAAATTCTAATTCATGCAAAAAATAAAAACTTAGACATTGAATCACAAGCCGAGATTTTAACTTATGAACTTGAGAAATCTGGTCATCATATTGAATGGTCAAATCAAACACACCCTGCACGCTTGTTATTAAATAAATATGATGTCGTCCATATTTTAACCGAAAATATGCCGCTATCTTGGAAAAATTTTTGGATCGTAGTGGCCGCAAAAACGTTAAATATTCCTGTAGTTGTCACTAGCTATGCAAATGAAAATCTACTAACTGCGCGTGCTGCTGTGGCCAATATTCAACTTAATTATTTTGATGCGATGTCTGTGCCAGAGGCTAGTGAAATTAAGAATCTTCGCCCATTTAATAAAACAAAATTTATTTGGCCAGCCCTGTTGCAAAAAACTGTACCAAAAACTAAACCACTTAAGATCAAACAAAATGACCCCATCAATATGATTTTTCATGTTCTAAAAAGTTTCTCTGATCTGCCAGACTTAAAATGGACGCTTGATGAAAACATTTATATTGATGCAACAAATATCGCTGCAGTAAAATCACACTCTGAAGTTAGAAACTTATGGATGTCCTATCTGAAAAATAATGTAGGCTATAAAAATGCAATCTTAGTTTTAAATACTGTGAATCTTATAAAAATGATGTCAAAAAATAGATCTATTTTTATAATTAATTACCTCAAAATTCATTCGATATCATTAGCGTCACTGATAAGAATATGTGTGGAAAATCAATCCATCCTTGTTCTTAATGAAAACCAAGCCAGTGGATTACCAGAGCTATGGATTTCTGGTCGAAATGCAATAATTCAAAACTTTGAAAAATCTTTTACCTATCAATTGTCGCTGACAGAGCTTTTAGAAAAAAGTGAAAATATTTATTTTGAAAAAATTGATTCGCCAGAATTTGAATCAAAAATAAACGAACTGAGTCGAATTTATTACAAAGTAAAAAACCAAAAGGATTTAAATCTAAGCTATGCGAATATGCCTCGTCGGTCATAAAATTCACGTTCAAAGTCGCGCCGCAGATACGGGGCTTTTATGGCCCTTGGCCCGTGGCCTATCCGAGCGCGGCCATGATGTTACTATTATTTCTACGGTTTCGCCTGTCAAAAAGTCAGAACTCTATCGCGATGGAATCAGAGCTTTTTACCTTCATGAAAGTACCTCAGCATTCAAGACCTCTCGATTTATCGATGCGGCTCATAAAAAATTTGCTCAGTTACACCATGAAAAACCTTTTGATTTAGTTCACAGTCTTGATGATAGTGCTTTTAAAATTGGACGTCATAAAAAAAAATTTAATGTTGTCATTGCTTATGATATTGAGGCCACAAAAATGGCTGAATTATTTTCAACATTAACTGAAAATGATGGTTCATTAAATTCACAAATTAAAACATCTCTTAAGGTGGGCTTTAAGTTTTTAAAAAGCTATTTCGGGCAGGATCGAAGCTTGCTTGAAACGGCTGATGGGATTTTCACGACAACCCCTCAACAACGTATGATTCTAGAACGTTATTACCTGTACCCAGATTATCATACATATACTGTGCCCTATGGTATTAACCTTGGGGACTTAACCCCCAGATCAGAGTCTGAAAGTTTTAAATTAAAACTGCAAGTTCCCGATGACGCCGATATTGTATTGGCTGTTTCAAATTTTACAAATTCCTTTGAGTTGCACCCCTTGCTGAAGGCTTTTGAAAAAGTAGTTCTTAAAAATTCGAACACTTATCTTGTTATCTTAGGCCAAGGGCCGCGCTGGAAAGATGTTGAATATCAAATGCTAAAACTAGTTCTGGGCAGCAGGGTTATCATGCCTGGCGCTGTTGATGCTGAAGATCTTTTAAATTACATCTCTTCTTCAAGTATTTATGTTGATCTGAGCTCGCAATCAACGGGTCTTGAGCCCAGCCTGATCGAAGCCATGGCGCAAAAAAAAGTTGTGATCGGTTCTGAATTAAGTCCTATTTCAGAAATTATCGAAGATGCCAAAGATGGCTTTTTGGTTCGCCCCGCCGACGATGTAACAATTTCTAATTTATTAACAAAGATTCTTTCTGATAAAGAAAATTATCAACAGCTTGGTGAAGCAGCTAGATTGAAAGTTTTAAAAGTTTTTAATCGTCAGAAAATGATTGATTCACTATTAAAGTCATATACCGAAATTTTAGAAAAAGCCGGGCATCAAGCACAACGCAAAGCTTCTGAAAAAAAGATGCCTAAATCCACTAAAAGCGCTCTTGGTACTGAACTTTAAGCCGGACCCTAAATAAACCTAAAATATGTTTTGCAATCATAACCATTTATTTGCCATAATTAAAGTGATTTCAAGTATTTACGTTTAATTAAAGGGACTTCAAATGACCAAAGCAGACCTTATCAACCTCGTTTCAGAAAAAGCCGGCATCACACGCGTAAAATCGGAAGCCATTGTGAATACTATTTTTGATACTATGGTTGAAGCTTTAATGAAAGACGATCGCATCGAAATTCGTGGTTTTGGTTCATTCGTTAATCGCGAATACGATTCTTATAAAGGCCGCAACCCACGCACTGGCGAGGTTATCGCCGTCAACGAAAAAAAATTACCTTTTTTTAAAGTCGGAAAAGAACTTAAAGAAGCACTGAATAAAAGTTAATCTAAACTAGTCTTCCCATTTACAATAATTATCAAATACTTTCAATTGCGGTTCGTATTGATTTAAATACTGACTGCACTGATTCGACATCTTATTCAAACTAGATGCGGTAGCGAACAATCTATATAAACCTGTTGAATGGCTGTCGTAACTGATTAAATGAGTTGTCACAATTTGGTCTAATTTCATAGTTTTAAACTCTGGAAAGCCACATATCATATTCACATTATTTATACTTTGATCAAGGCGATCTGTATTAAGTCCATTCA
>JAYVKY010000213.1:0-5270 GCA_043767965.1 Pseudobdellovibrionaceae bacterium | reverse complement strand
TAAATTTCTTGAATCAATCATATCCATCCAAACCTGACCCTCAGTAATTAACTCTGCTTTAAACGCTTCGCGCGTTGAGTCTTTTGATCCAATTAACTTTAAGGCACCTGTTTCAGACAAGTAGTCTTTCAAGACGTTCCAAGCCAATTCATGCGTGAATTCGAAGGCTTTAATTAAACCTTGTTTTTCAAGTTCATTGAGTTGACGTTTTTTCGATTCGTCAACAGCATTGGAAAGCTGACTTAAAGCATGTTTAAAATTATCAAAGCGCTGTTGCCAGCGGATGTCGGTTGATGTCATGGTTTAATTGTGTATTTAATTGAATATTTTAGCAATATTTTTGTGTTTGAATACTAGTTTACGAATTTTTTGTCATAAATTAAATACTTTCAAATTCTTCCAGAAAGCGCCATTGCCCTTCGGGTAATTTTCCAAGTTTTAAATTGCCTACGCGAACCCGTTTTAAACCATGAATTGTCAGGCCCACTTGTTCGCACATTTTTCGGATCTGGCGTTTTTTGCCTTCACGCAAAATAAATCGTAACTGGTCGTCGTTGATCCATTCAATTTTTGCGGGCTTTAATTTTTGGCCATCAATTTCAAGACCAAAGTTTAATAATTGTAATTTCTCGTCTGGAAAATTTTTAGCAGCTGAGGAAAGGCCGTTGTACTGAACGCGTACGATATATTCTTTTTCAATTTCTGAATTTTCACCAATAATTTTTTTGGCCAATCGGCCATCTTGGGTAAAAATTAATAGCCCTTGTGAATCAATATCAAGCCGGCCTGTGACGGCCAAATTTCTTAGGTCACCCATGCGTAAAACTTGCTTTGAAGTATTCACTTCATCAAAAAATTGATTATCGGGTTGAATCAACCTGATTGCCGGTTCGTACCCTGGTTCTGGTTGTGCCGAGACATAACCGATCGGTTTATTTAAAATAATTGTGACCAAACTTTTTTGTTCTTGCATGGCTTCAGCACCCAAAGTCACCGTGACATCGGGGTCAACTTTAGTGCCCAGTTCGGTGATGCGAACACCATTGACGTAAACTAAGCCTCTTGAAATTAAAGCATCCGCTTCGCGGCGTGATGATAATCCTTTTTCAGACATTAATTTTGAAAGGCGTATTTTTTGGTCTGAATTTTTATCATCAGTCATTATTTTTATTTCCTAACGTTTCATCCAGCTGAATTTCTAAGTCTTCCACACTCGGCAGCTGCCCAATTGCTAAATTTGGGCATTTTTCAGCGAACTGACGCATATATTTAAGGTTACGGCTAGAAAATCCTTTAAGGTCAGGAAAGGTATCTTTTAAATCCGCAGCTAAGTGATCGATAATTTTTGAACCCCATTTTTCATGGCTTTGTCGTGCAAGAATTTGAAGTCCAATATCGTGATACAGATGAATCATCTGCAAATTAACAGCAAGTGAAGCCTTGGCTTGAGCAGATCTGATTTTATTTTTTAAATCTTTTAAAAAATTATTATAGTCTGTCGGTAAATTTAAAGACATGGGCTACTTTTCAAGCTCCATCTTTGCCACCGTTTGAAGTTGCATGTTCGATGTGCCTTCATAAATTTGACCAATTTTTGAATCTCTCCAAAATTTTTCAACTGGGTATTCTTTGGTAAATCCGTTGCCACCAAATAAATCAATGGCCTGTGAAGTTACCTTTTCTGCAACTTTTGATGAATAATATTTTGCCATCGCAGCAGATTGAATAAAATCAGCCCCCGAATCTTTAAGGCGGGCGGCATTATAAACCATTAATCGTGCGGCTTCAAGTTCGATGCGCATTTCAGCCAACTGAAATTGCACGCCTTGAAATTGACCGATTGCTTTTCCAAATTGTTCACGCGATTTGATATATTTCAAGGTGGCCTCGTAAGCGCCCTGTGCAATACCAACCATTTGTGCGCCGATGCCTATACGACCTTCGTTTAAAGTTTCAATGGCAATTTTATAACCTTTGCCAATTTCGCCCAAGACATTCATTTCTGGGACTTCGCAATTTTCAAAAATTAATTCACACGTCGAGCTTGCGCGTATTCCCAATTTGTCTTCTTTTTTACCAACAGTGAAACCTTTAAAACCTTTTTCGACGATAAAGGCAGTAATGCCTTTATAGCCTTTTGTTGCGTCGATATTGGCAAAAACAATAAAGAAGCTGGCCTCGTTGCCATTTGTAATCCAAAGTTTATTGCCGTTTAAAATCCATTTGCCATCTTTTTTTTCGACACTAGCTCCTGGAGCATGCTGCGCACGACATTTAAGTGCGAAAGCATCTGATCCCGATGAAGATTCTGATAAGCAATAAGCCCCAACCCAATCTTTTGCTAATTTGGGTAAATATTTTTCTTTGATCGCATCTGTTCCATATTTAATGACAGCATTTGTGACTAAAGTATTTTGGACATCACAAAGAACTGAAACCGAGCCATCAACGCGGCCAATTTCTTCAATTGCGATACAGGCCATTGTAAATGATGAGCCTGACCCGCCAAATTTTTCTGGTGTTTCAATTCCCATCAAGCCCATTTCAAAAAGTTTTGCGATAAGTTCGGGTTTCATTTCTGCTTTTTCATCCATCTCGGTGACGAGAGGTTTAATTTCAGTCTCGGCAAAAATTCTGACGGCGTCACGAAATGCAATTTCATCTTCAGAAAATTGTGTTAAAGCAGGGCGCGCATTTTCAGTCATGTGTATCTCCTTGTGGATAGATTTATATTTTAAAACTTTAACTTCAAATTCTTTCAGATTCAAGATTAGAAAAATAGAATTAAATTGTTGTTTGTCGATATAAATAATGTGATTATAAAATATGTCCGAAAACATAGATTTGCTACTTTCTGCTTATAATTTAGGGCAACTTGAAAAAGTTCCATCTGAATTTTTTTGCCAAACAAGGGATGTGTTTCGTGCTAGACATGATCGCTGGTTTAATATTTTACAGCGTGAAATAGGTGTTGCAAAATCAGGTTTAATTTTGACCATTATAGGAGAAGTTGGAAACAATTCTTATGATCACAATCTAGGCCACTGGCAAAATCTTCCAGGACTATGTTTTTATCCCGAAAAAGGAACTGTATTGTTGTTTGATTGTGGGCGCGGAATCGAAGCTTCATTGTCCGGCGCAGGATTTAAATTTGAAAATGAACAGTCATATTTGAAAGCAGCATTGACTCAGCGAATTACAGGACGTGCGCCTGAAAAGCGCGGCAATGGCCTTAAGGTTTCATTACAAGCAGTGAAAGATTTGAACATAGGTTTTTTTATTCGCTCTGGGCAAAGTTATTTTAAAAATGATAAGATGAGGCATCCTTTGTGTACTAAATTAATGGCCTTAAATAATAAGGGTGTCTTAATGTTTTTAGATTTTAGGAATTTGTATGAAAATTGATATTATTAAATTCGGCAATATTTTAATGTCTAGGCCCGATGGTCGCGAAGCTTTTTTTGTCATTAAATCTTCGTTTTTGTCGCATTTAAAAAACGAAAAAATAACGTTAGACTTTACAAGTGTTGATGTTGTAGCACCTTCTTGGCTTGATGAAGTTTTGACGCCGATAAAAGAAATCTACGGTAAAGACCGTATTGAAATAATTAATGGACATTGTTCAACATTAAAACTCGCCTTAGACGGCATCGAATACTAAACAATCCCCTAAAAAATCATCTTTTAAGCACCCCGATATTTATCTCGACAAAGGTCGGTATTTTGTTACGATTTACGTATTCAAAATGGCTTACATTTCTAAGGAGATAATCAATGGATTTTGTTGAAATTGGTGGGAAATTAGCATTATTTTATGTTCCATTTTTGTTTGCGCTTTGCTTTCATGAATTTTCACATGGCATGGTGGCTAAGTGGCTGGGTGATCCTACGGCTGAAAAATTAGGGCGCCTAACCCTGAACCCGATGGCCCATGCGGATATGTTAGGAACATTTATTTTACCAATCAGCTCGATCGTTTTTGGCATCCCACTTTTTTTTGGTTGGGCCAAACCCGTACCTGTGGATTATAGAAATTTAAAAAACGTCAGAACAGATTTGTTTTGGATTGCGTTAGCAGGTCCGGCTTCAAATGTTTTATTAGCTTTTATATCGACAGCAATTTTGTACGTGGTTGTTCGAACACCGGCCTTGGCAAATTATCAATCAACAATATTAAATTTACTGCAGATGTTTATTTTAACAAATTTATTTTTGGCCATATTTAATATTATTCCGTTACATCCACTGGATGGCGGTAAAGTGCTTGCACGTTTTTTACCGGCCTCTATAAATTATAAATTAGAACAAAATCAACAAACGACAAGTTTAATTTTAATGGGCTTGTTATTAGTAGGCGCCTTGGGTGTCTTAAAAATTCCGGTCTTTGGAATTTTTAATTTCTTAATGGGTATTGTCGGAACGGGAAATATCTTATGAGTCCGTCCATACCAGAAAATAAACCCATAGTTATGAGTGGGACTCGAACGACAGGACCGCTTCACATAGGCCATTATTTTGGGTGGCTCAGTAATTGTCTGAAATTACAAAATCAGTATGAATGTTTTTTTGGTGTTATGGATTGGCACGGAATGACGTCGGCTTATAAATCAGCGGATCAAATTGGTAACTGGAACCGTGATATATTTGCAGAAATAATTGCCTGGGGTTTAGACCCAGATAAAAATACGATCTATATTCAATCCAAAGTACCAGAGGTTTTAGAATTAAATATGCTCTTGGCAAATATGACTCCGATGGGATGGCTTGAGCGGGTCCCCACCTGGAAAGATGCCGAGGCCGAAGCCAGGGCCAGTGATACCCATAACTTGGGTCGATTTGCTTATCCTGTTTTGCAAGCGGCTGATATTGCAATTTTTTTTGGTTCAATTGTTCCAGTAGGTGCGGATCAGGTTGCACACTTAGAGTTAACTCGTGAAATTATCAGAAGATTCAATCATCTGTATAAAGCAAAACTGCCAGAGCCCAAGGCGTTACTGACCGAAACGCCGGCGCTGCCTGGTCTTGACGGCCGCAAAATGAGCAAGTCCTATAATAATGGTTTACTTTTATCTGAGGATGAAAAAACTTTAAAGAAAAAAGTAAATTCGATGCTTACTGATAGTAAGCGAGTGCACCGTGAAGACGTGGGTAACCCCAATGATTGTACGGTTTATTCTTTTCATAAATTATACTCGTCACAAGCCGACTTAAAATGGGTTATCGAAGGTTGCACAACCGCTGGCATTGGTTGCGGCGACTGTAAAGCTAAA
>JAYVKY010000212.1:0-5744 GCA_043767965.1 Pseudobdellovibrionaceae bacterium | reverse complement strand
GTCGAGGTGCAATTAACCGAAAATTCCGACAAACAATACCCTGCCGTTGTCGTCGGTAGTGATGAGCGCACGGATATCGCTTTGATTAAAATTAAACCCGATACAAAATTAACAGTAGCCGCCCTAGGTTCGTCTGAAACCACAGAGGTCGGCGAATGGGTGGCTGCCTTTGGTAACCCTTACGGTCATGGTCATTCGATGTCGAAAGGTATTATTTCTTCCAAGGGTCGCGAGATCGAAGAAATAAATCGGTTACCGCTTTTACAAACCGATGCTTCGATCAACCCCGGAAATTCTGGCGGACCATTGGTGAACTCAAAAGGCTTTGTCATCGGAGTCAATTCAGCGATCGATGCCAGAGCCCAAGGAATTGGCTTTGCCATTCCGATTGATGAGGTTAAAAAAATTATTCTACAACTTGAACAACACGGATCAATTCGCAAAGGTTATTTAGGAGTCGTTCTTGGCGATATTGATGATCAAGGCGCCTATCAAATGGGTATGGATGAATATCGAGGCGCTGTCGTGATCGAAGTCGGCGATGGTCCTGGGCGTGCCGCTGGATTAAAACCCTATGACATCATTACTGAATTTAATGGCAAGAAATTAAAATTCAGTCGTGATCTGATTGATCAAGTTTCTGCGACAGAACCAAATACAAAAGTAAAATTAAAACTGATCCGAAATGAAAAACAAAAAACTTTGGATCTGACTGTCAGCGAACGTCCTGAAGACAAATATTTGGTCAAAAAAACAAAGGCCGAAAATAAACCCGAACAAATTACAAAAAAAAATACGCCACATAATTTGGGTGCAGAAATTGTTGATTCATCAAAACAAATCCGCAGTCAGTTTGGGCTTAATGACGAGGTCAAAAACCCTGTTGTCGCCGGCATTGAACGCGAATCGTTAGCCAGTCGCGTGGGCCTTCGCGTGGGCGATGTGATTTTAAATATTAATGGCAAAGAAATTAAATCAGCCAAAGAGGCTATTGATACGTTAAAAAAAGGCACAAATACTTTGCGCGTAGCACGCGGACGTGGGTTATCGGCGATGACTTTTGATATTCCTTAATTTGTTTATTTTGAACAACGATTGATGGCTGCTGGAATTGCCAGACAGAACATTTTAATTTCTTCAGTTGTTAATTGTCTGGTTAATTTTTGTTCGGCTGTTTTTATACTGACATCAAATTGTAAATCAGCTTTGGTATCATTTGAATTATCCGATTGCTCAGAAATATTTTTTACATTATTTGAATACTTTGCCAATAATTCATCACCGTTTTTTTTCGCAATGGCCTCGTCGTTGTCATAGCCTTTTTTAATTCCGTAAATGCCTACGCCCGTCAAAACCACTGGCGTAGCGACCGTTAATCGCTGTGCCAACACTGATGAGAAACGAGCTATTGGCCTTAATCCGTATTTTAATGCTTGCGCTGATAATTTACCAAATCCTAAAAATGCGACTGTGCCTGCTGAAATTCCTATGATTTTACCTGCAGATTCTGTCAGTAATAAATTTCTGATAAATGCAAAATGCTCTTTCTCTTGCATGCATTCAGTCAACACCTGCGAAATTTTAGGTTGATTTAATATATTAAAAACCAGCGGGCTTAGCCCTTTGGTTTTTATATTTGTTGATATTGCATCTGGCGACATGCTGAACAATTGAATCATATTCCATAGGCCGGCTTGGTACGTTTGAATGAATAAATTATTTTTAAAATTTTCAGAATTTGCATGACAGTCTGCAGACATCTGCGCGTAAATTGAATCAGCAGCCATCAAATGATGACTACTGATTATAATTAAAAATATTGAAAATAATTTTTTCATTGAATTTACAAACCTAATTCAGTGCTGCGATTTTTTTATTAAATTCTGTTTGCAGCCCAGCTAGTCTTGATTTCAACAAAGTAATTTTATCTTGATCTAAATTTATTCTATTATTTGTTCCAATAGCGATCATCGCTGGATATGCGGTAACACCGGTCGTGAATAATGAAAACAATATTCTTTCGATATCTTGAAAACCGTATGTCTCTGTCCAGAAGCCGTAGGGACTGTATTTTTTTGTAAATAATGCAAGCCCAACGACAGTTGTGCCAATCGCAGTCAAAGTGATAGACACTGTACGAATCGTTTTGTCAGTATTCATTTCTGATATTTTTTGACTAATCTGTTCTTGAATTTCAGAAGTTTCTTTTACTAATTGAACTAATGCCATTCGTTTTTGTTCGGCGCTTAATGTCGCTTGCTCCTGTGATGATGCGACAATATCAGCGGCTTCTTGTTGGGTTAATGCATTCACACATATCGGTGATAAAATCGATGCTGCCAATAAACAGGTAACTGCTAATTTTGATTTTGTCATAACTGACTCCTTTTTCTTTCAATAAAAATACAGCAAACCCCAAACCAGTTTAAATTGTGTTTAAAATCCAACTGAGAATAATGGTCTGACCAACTGTTTTACATCGAGACACTTATTGTCGTTTTCAAAAAAATTGAATTTCCGAATCCTTCTGTTAATCCCAAGCGAATCCGTCTCATTTTGAGCCTGACTCAAGTCTTGAGACCTTCGTCCCGATATAGTGCGCAGAAATACAAAACAGATACGGCGTGTCACGATATCTGAGACGGCATAACAATAAGGCAAAAGGATACACACCATGAAGATCACCGAAGTCAAAATTTTCTCTGTGAATGAAGAACGACTGAAAGCCTATGTCACGATCACGATTGAAGGCTGTTTTGTCGTCAGAGACCTTAAAATTATTCAAGGCCCGGGTGGTTTATTTGTGGCGATGCCCAGTAAAAAACGCAAAGACGGACAATTTCGTGATATAGCGCATCCGCTGAATCAAGAAACACGAGAAAAACTTGAAGATCAGATCTTTGAAGCGTATGAAAATGAACTGCGCTCGATGGGTGCAACATTAGTTAATCTAAAACGCCAGAAAGCTCCGCAAAGCTATCAAGGCGATGATTAGTTAAGCACAATATATAACGACAAAAGACTTTCAAGAAGACCCTGCTCGGACAAACTTCTGACCAAAGTCACCCATCGATTTTTGCGCTTTATAAATTTAAGTCTTATTTTTTCAGGGCTCACCCTGATTTTTGTTGCGCAATTCTTGGAATTTATTTAATTTAATAAAACATTTAATTCATGTTGGGGTATAGCCAAGTTGGTAAGGCAATAGATTTTGATTCTATCATTCCATGGTTCGAGTCCATGTACCCCATCCAATTTTCTAAATACTAGAAAAATAAATTGATTTAAATGATAGTCCTTAAACATAGGAGTTTCTGCTTATGTCTAAAAAAATTATCACAATTATTACATCTGTTTTAAAATATAGGGTTATTGTTACCAAAGAATCCGTTGATCATGCACTAAAGCATTTTGTTTTACCTGAAGACATTTTTTTAGAACTCTTAGAGCGAATTTTAAAAGATCCCACAGAAGTTTTTGAAGAAATTCATTCCGAAGAAAAATCATACCACTTATTTTATAAAATTAATCAATCGAAATATATTTTAGCCATCGTTAAGAAAGCAACTGATGGATATTTTTTTACGTCGATGTACGCGACTGGTTCGAAAATAAAATCAAAACATAAACACTTAAAACGGATTAAAATATGAAAAAACCAGAAATTTCATTCAGACACTTTGATGGCTCCGGTCCGCTTTCAATTTACTGGCACGACGGCCCTTACGGTGATGCCATTGAATCAGTGAAAGGTGACGGCGTAGGCTGGTTTACAACTGTTGGACATGAATTATTAGGTGTTGAATTTGATGATGTTGAATATAAAAAAGATCATCAAATTTTATTTTTTAATGACGGCTTGATGATTGAAGTCAAAGTTACAAATGGCAAAGTCAGTGTTGTTATGGATAAGAAGAAAAAGACTGGGTAAAATGTCAGACTCTGATTCAGACCGCAAATTACCAAAAAAACGTTCTAATAAATATCCTCCGGCCGGACTTACGCTCGAGATAATGGTGCGTGCTCTTGTTGAAGAGTACGGCTGGGCCGAACTTGGTCAGAAAATTTATATTCGTTGTTTTAACGAGAACCCTAGCTTGAATTCGAGTTTAATTTTTTTAAAACAGACCGAATGGGCTAGGCTTACGGTTGAGGATTTGTATTACTGGCGTTTCGGTGGTCGGCCTGCGAATTGGGTTGGGCCCGCGCCCCGGCCCCGTGATGATGGGAATTCTGGGCATGAGTAGATATTGTTCTACGGCTCTTCTTACACTGACCTTCCACTACACTTCGTAGAACAACATAGAACAATTTGTTCGGCTATTTATTGAGAGATCTTGAAGTTTCGCCCTCAAGGCTCAGCGAAGCCATCAACGGAGTTCGCGGGATTTCATTAGATTTTGCTAAAAAAGTTTGTTTAAAAATCGGCCTTGATAAACAGTGGACTGAAATATTTCTGACGTCAGTCAGTGCAACGCACGCCAGAAGTCCGAAAATAAAACGTGATTCACAGGAAAAATTAAAGTCACTTCTGACGGAAGACCTAACTGATCATCCAAAAACAGATACCGTGGTCGCCTGGTACTACGCCGGCATCCTAAAGCTTATCCAACAGGGAATGCCTGACCTGGCAAAAATATCTGAACACCTTGGCATTACGATTTCACAGACTGATTCAGCTTTTCATTTTTTAAAAAGACTTGGGTTTATTGGTGAAGATAAAAAGTCGGCTTATTTGTTAAAAAATGGTCAGGGCCGTGATTTAAACATAGCCCAGGATCAGATTTTTAATTTATCACAAAAAGCACTATCAGATTCTAGAACTTTACAGTCAATGAACTTTTCATTTTTAAGCCTTCAAGCAGTCGAAACTTTATCAATTCGGTGATTCACTATTTCACTAACGCGAGCCTGATCAATAACAAGAAATTCAGCAAATTCAACTTGGCTCATGTTTTTTTCAACCATGTACTTCATAAGACTCTGACATAAATCCCAGCGAAATTTTTCAGACGCCGTCGAGCTTGGCCCCACCATCAATGCGCCTTCGATTTTTTTAGCTTTTCATCCATCTGTTTAAGCCGCTCTTTACTTGGATATTTCATATCTTTCCACTTTCATAAAATTAAAAACCTATCGATTCTTGCAATATTTTGCTAGAATTGATTTCGAATTGCGAACTTGTGCTGTTTATGGTCTCTGACAAGCCCGGCCCGAGTTATTACGATAACTTAACTAACTAGTAAAAGCCCATCCAAATTTTTTTTCTGGAGATTTGACACTAATACAAGATACAATATCTAAATATGTCTCCGACGGTTTTTAAGTACAAAAATTTCGCTTCTTTTTCCTTTCTCGCGAAGAAACACGAATGCATATTCATGTTGAAACTGATGAGGGCGAAGCAAAATTTTGGATCGAACCTGTTGTCGCATTGGCCGACTTCCAAAAAATGAATAAAAAAGAAATCAACGAAATTCAAAAAATTGTCGAAGAGAGGTCGCTTGAAATCACAAAAGCTTGGAAAAAACACTTCCCCAAAAGCTAGCGTTTCTGGAATCACGCGTTTCGGCATTTGGATTCTAGTTAACGATTTTGAATACTATCTGAATTACACAGATTATCCGTGGTTTAAAAAAGCCACTGTCGATCAAATTTCAAATTTAAACGAAATAATCATCTGTCATGGCCTGATATAGATGTCGAACTTGAGCTCGAATCCTTGATCCATAAAGAAAAATACC
>JAYVKY010000211.1:0-11935 GCA_043767965.1 Pseudobdellovibrionaceae bacterium | reverse complement strand
GTTGCTGCAGCCCGAAAAAATCAAATTAGTTGAAGATCAAATAGCTGAGGTTAATAAAATTTCTGGTTGCGAGGCCTATCTTTCAATAAATTTGGGCGGCTATGTAGTCATTGGTGGAAACCAAGCCGCCTTGGATATACTTTTAAAAAAACTACCCAAGATCGAAAACTTTCCGTTCCAACTCATTAATCATGCAGCTTTTCACACGCCCTTATTGAAGGAGACATCTGACAAAGCTTTTGAAATATTATCGCTTGATTTATTTCAGCGTCCAAAAGTTCCTCTTATCGACGGGCGAGGATTCATTTGGCAAGATTTCTCGACGGATCTTTCCGAATTGTACAAATACACCTTTGGACATCAGGTCATTAAACCCTACGATTTCACAAAAGCGGTGACTGTCGCTTTGAAAGAATTTTGTCCGGACCGCCTTATTTTGCTTGGGCCAGGCAACAGCCTGGGTGGGGCTATTGGGCAAATTTTAATTGAAAATAAATGGCTAAATATCAGTTCAAAGGCTGAATTTTCTGAAAGACAAAGGTTAAATCCTTTTTTAATTTCAGTCGGAAAAGTGTAATTTTGACGCTCGAAAAAAACCGAATTAAATTCACAATTTCTTATGATGGAACAGATTTTTGCGGATGGCAGCGCCAAAGCCTGCAACGCGAAAACAGCCGAGCAGAAAAACCAAGTATCAGTCGTACTGTTGAAAACGCTTTAGAACAATTTTTTAAACATCCGATTCAAATCACAGGTTCTGGTCGAACCGATGCTGGTGTTCATGCAATTAATCAGGTTGCACACTTTGATACATCGATGACTGTGAATCAGCTCAAAAGAATAAATCTTGGTCGTGCAGCTCAATCATTTTTACCACCTACAATTGTCATTAAAAAATCTTGGATAGCTCCGGCAGAGTTTCATTCGACGTTGTCAGCTGAAAAAAAAACGTATCGTTATTTAATGTATAATTCTAAAAATCGCAGTGCCTTTTTTTATCGAACAATGGGTCGAATATCTCAACCGATGAATTTGGATTTTTTCAATCAGTGCTCAAAGTACTTGATCGGAGAACATGATTTTAAAAGTTTTCAATCTGTGGGGACCGATGTGACCACAACAGTTCGTACTATATATAGTGCAAACTGGCGGTGGTTGCGGCCAGATATTGCAGAATTTTCAGTTACTGGGTCTGGTTTCTTAAAGCAGATGGTTCGAAATATTATAGGCGCACAGGTGCTTTTAGCTCAAAAAAACTTCAAATCCGCTAAAATGTCTGATATTCTTGCAGCTTGCGACAGAAAACTGGTCGGGCCGCCCGCAGAACCCCAAGGTTTGTATTTAATGAAGGTTTACTATCCCGTAGACCTTGACAATAAGTGCCTAGAACTTTAAAACAATCATTCATTTTTGGAAATTCCAAAAAATAAGTCAGTTTAAGTTAAGTTCAAGTTAATTGTTCAATGAAGTACTAGGTTGGAGACCGTATGAAAAGTTTTAATGCAAAAACAGAAGATTATCTAAATAATCAAAAATGGCATATTATCGATGCCTCTGGACAACGTTTAGGTCGTATTGCAACTCATGTTGCTAACATTTTACGTGGTAAAAATTTACCAACCTATACACCAAACGCGGATGCGGGTGGCTTTGTTGTTATCATCAATTCAGATAAAATTGAAATGACTGGTAATAAATGGACAACAAAAAAATATTATCGTCACTCAAGATTTTTCGGTTCGTTGAAAGAAAAATCTGCTGAGCAAATGCGTGCTGAAGATTCAACATTCATTATTTCAGAAGCGGTTCGTGGAATGCTTCCAACAAATATTTTGTCTAAGACATTAATTACTAAATTAAAAGTTTACACAGGCGCTGAGCATCCACATGCGGCTCAGAAACCAGAAGCTTATACAATCAAGCCTAAAGCTCAGAAATCATAGGAAAAGGGAATAAAAAATGGCAACTGCTGAAAAATTCTTTTATGCAACAGGACGACGAAAAACAAGTTCTGCTCGTGTTTATTTAAAACCTGGCAAAGGCAAAGTCAGTATCAACGGAAAACAATCTGATGATTATTTAACTCGCCTTCAATCTCGAATGGTTATTATGCAACCGTTCGACCTGTTAGGCCAAGTCGGTAACTTTGACTTAACTGTTATGGTTGCTGGTGGCGGAGAGTCTGGTCAAGCCGGAGCCATTCGTCATGGTGTAACTCGTGCTTTGATAGCATTTAACCCAGAATTCAAAGCTGAGCTAAAAAAAGCCGGTTTCGTAACTCGCGATCCTCGTATGGTCGAAAGAAAAAAATACGGTATCCGTGGTGCGCGTCGCCGTGGTCAATACTCAAAACGTTAAAATTCATTTTATTGTCTTTGGCCGAGCATATGCTAGGCCAAAGACAATATAGTAGGTTTGAAAAATCTAAAAAAAGGTCTGGAAACAGACCTTTTTTATTTTTTTTAAAATAGTATTTCGTTTGTTTAAAATATATGTTAAAATATTGTTAAGATCTAGTAAAGTCCGGATGATTTTATTAAATAATTTAACAAGAGGTTAGCATGGTAAATTCACAAGTATTAAATTTGGCTCAATTTTTAAAAGACAAACGAGTTGTTTCAGGTTTTTCACAAAAAGACGTTGCGACCAAGTTAGGTTATTCAACGTCTCAGTTTATATCAAATTGGGAACGTGGTGTGTCTCAGCCACCTTTAAATACTTTACGCAAACTTGCACAGGTTTATCAAATTAACGTCGATGAAATGTTCAATGTTTTATTAGAAACAACAATTGCACAAGTGGAAGTTGATTTAAAACGAAAATTTTATACCAATGATGTTTCAATCTGAGACAATAGTTACGATTGTTACGATCAAGAAAATTCTTTAGTAAAAGTTTAAAAATTTATTTTAATTCGCCATATCTGCTTAAGATCATTTGATAAATGGTCGATAATGAAATATGTCAAACGCACGTCAATTAAAACGCGGTGAATTTTTATTTAAAGAAACTGACAAGGTTCAAACAGTATACATCGTACAATCTGGGCAGCTCAGTTTACAATTTTTTAAAAATAAAAAAAATGTTGAGGTAATGACTGTATCAACAGGCTATGTCTTTGCAGACAATATTGTATTGGCTTCAAGTCAGTACGCTTATTCAGCCATGGCTTCGCAGGAAACGAAAGTGATTGAAATTCCAATCGAAGTTTTTAAAAGTCAGTATGAAAGTTTTCATCAGATCTATCGTTCATTTATTAAAACATCCTGCGAACGTTTAAAATGGGCGATGATGGAAATTAAAAATAAAAAATCAGATAAAGATATTGTTGCCTGTGGCGTTGAAGAAGTCCCCAGAGCCTTTGGCATTTTATATCACGCGATGAAACACAAAGGCATTATCGAAGGCACGAGCTGTCGAGCAGAATGGGCGACATTGCGCCAGTATTCACAACGTATTTTTGGCGAAAGTCTAAAGCGCACAGAACAGGTAACGCAAATTTTAGTTAAATTAAAGTTGGGCGAATATGTGATGACTATTAAAGATGAAGATGATGCGCTACCAAAGTCAGAGATTTCTGGGTTTAAAATTTACGATCTAGCAGCTCTTGAATCTTTTTTTGAATTCTATCAATACTATTATTACAAAGGTAACAAGCTTAATTTACTAAAGCCAGATGAAATCAATTTCAATGTTTTAAGTATACTACTGATGGCCTATGAAAAATGCGAGGCGGATAAGGTCGGAGTAGTTAGTCGTGATTTAAATGAAGTCACTGATTTCTTTAAAGACTATGGAATCAGTTTTTTATCGGGACAGCTGACAGCACTTGAGGCCATCGGTTTGTTTCTCAAAAGAAAACCCGTCGCAAATAATCAAATTCTATTACAGTTCGAGATCAAAGAAGTAAAAAATTTATTTAACTGCTGGCGTATTTTGCGTGAGGTTGAAAAATGGAACGAACAAAATATTGTTGATATGTATGAACATGAAGATGTTCCAAAAAAGAAAATACAGACCCAAAGCAGTATAGCGTGCGTATCGTGCAAACATATTATAGTTTCGGCAGCAAAATTTTGTAGTGAATGTGGATTGAAAACCGAAATTGATGCAATAAACTTAGAAAAGAAGGTCGCATGAAAAAAGTTCACTTAGGTTTGATTTTGTCAGTAATGATTCTATTCAGTTATCAAAACTGTCAGAAGCCTCCATACAAAGAAACGTCCTCAATCAATTCGACAGATGCAATTATTTTGGCTGATGAAAACATTCAAAAAATTACATTTATAGCGAAAGAAAATACAACAGTTCAGCAAAGTTCAAAAGTTTTTACTTTAATCAGCCAAAATTCATATGCAATAAATTATGAAACTGGTGAAATTTTAGTTTCATCAGAGGCCATTGCGACCATATCGCGGTACTGCTTGTCTAGTAATCTATTGGCAGAACTGCATGATATTTTATTATCAGCAAAAGTCTGTAAAACAGAAAATGTCCCAGTGGCAGATCGTGTTTGTGCTGCTGTTTATCAAAATGGATATGCACAACTCATCACAAATCGTGATGTGATTGATTTGGGTTGGGGCATGGATGGCTGCGCCACCAATAAAATTGATCTGTGTGATGCGACATCCTCGGATATGCTGAAGGGTTGGTTTGTGGCAGTTAAAAATGCACTGCCACAGCAGACGTGCCCGAATTAATTTAAAATCTTTTGATTTAAAAAATCACTGGCTTCTTTAATTTTTGTACGATCAGGCACGGCTCCTTGCGCAAAATCAGAGCGGCCCCCACCTTTGCCACCCAAAATAAGTGCGAAATCCTTCAGTAATACACCGGCTTGAAATTGCGTGGTTAAATCTTTTGAAACAGATATAATGACGGGATGCGTGGCATTACCTTTGCCAATAACGACAACAATCCCTGTTTGAATTTTGTTTTTTAACTGGTCAGACACTTGCGATAAAACTTCGCGGTCATCCAGGGCCAAATCTACAAAAATATATTTCGCGGGGCCCGTGCTGGAATTAAATTCTTTGGCAGATTTAAAAATTTCATCAACGTTAATTTGGCTTGATTGAATTTTTTGAATTTCTTTTTGCAAAAATTTAATTTCTAATATTTTGTCACTTATCCAAGTGGACAAAGATTTATCAGATTCTAAAGTTGCTATTTTACGCGCTATTTTTAATTCATTTGTATTTTGCATAAAATATTCTATCACAGCATCCCCGGCGATAGCTTCAATGCGACGAACGCCGGCGCTGACGCCAGATTCTGACATAATTTTAAAAGCACGAATCTGTGCTGTGTTTTTGACATGCGTGCCACCACACAGCTCGATCGAAAATGCGGGTGCTGTTGTTGCCGTATCGCCCATTGTTAATACTCGAACTTCATCACCATATTTTTCGCCAAATAAGGCCATTGCGCCACTGTCTATCGCTTTTTTGTGTGACATTACGACGGCTGTAACTGCGTGAGCTGCTGAAATTTCTGTATTTACAAGGTCCTCAATTTTTTTAATTTCATCTGTAGTCACTGGTTTATTGTGAGTAAAATCAAAACGTGTTTTTGTTACATCAACCAGTGACCCGGCTTGTATTACATGTGTACCTAAAACTTTTCTTAAAGCAGCATGCATTAAATGTGTTGCAGAGTGATTTGCGACAATTTGCCTGCGCTCGATATTATCGACGTCGCTTGTGATAGTATCATTAATTTTAAGTGTGCCTTCAGTAACTTCAATTTGATGTAAAAAAGAATTTCCTTGCTTAACACAATCATGTACCAAGGCCTTAAAATTTTTACCAGTCAGTATTCCATGATCACCGACTTGACCACCGCTTTCGGCATAAAATGTCGTTTGATCTAAAATCGCGAAACCGGATTCATTCGTTTTTAATTCGCTGGTTTCGGCGGAGCCATTTGATAAGGATAAAACTTTAGAATCGGCATGTAATGAATCATAACCTAAAAATTTCGTAGGATATTTAGCGGAATATTTTTGCCCGAATTCGATGATATGTTTTTCGTCAGATTTTAATGATTTTGATTTCCATGTTGATTTGGCCTTTTGTTTCGAAGCCAACATGATTTTTTCAAAAAAATTTTCATCAGCAGTTAATCCCGATTCAGCCGCCATCAGGCTGGTTAAATCAACAGGAAAGCCATACGTATCATACATTTTAAATAAAATTTCACCTGAAACAGATTTCTGATTCTGTGATTTTAATTTTTTTATTTCATCGTGTAAAATTGCAGTACCATTGTCCAACGTTTGTAAAAATCTTGATTCTTCATCTTTGATCGTCGATAAAATGTGATTTTTACGTGTGGATAACTCGGGGTAAAAATCTGACATCTGTGCTATTAAAATTTCTGACATCGGTGTTAAAAACGAATTCTCTGTCGACAATTTTCGACCATAACGAATTGCCCTTCGCATAATACGTCGCAAAACGTAACCGCGACCTTCATTTGATGGCAATGCTCCGTCGGCTAATAAAAATGAAACGGCACGGGTATGATCAGCTAAAACTCGCATCGCTGATACTCTGTCAAAAATTTCTTTATTTGATCGAAGTATCTCGGGGTCAGTGACGTAATCTAATTTTGATATTTTTGAAGCGACATTTACTAGGGGTACAAATAATTCTGTATCGTAATTTGAAAATTGTCCTTGCAGGGCTGCAACTAGGCGCTCGAAACCCATGCCTGTATCAACTGATGGTTTTGGTAATGAAATTAAGTTCCCCGGGCTGGTTTCATCATATTGCATAAAAACTTGATTCCAAATTTCAACATAACGGTCTTCGCCCGCGGCGATGCCTTTGTAAGGGTCAGATTCAAGGCCTGCTTTTGCGCCGTGATCATAAAAAATTTCTGTACTTGGACCGCACGGGCCAACGTCACCCATGCGCCAGAAATTATCTTTATCAAAACGAAAAATACGATCTTTGGGGACGCCCTCTTGTTTGTGCCAGATGTCTGCAGCCTCGTCGTCAGATATATGGCAGGTGACATATAATTTGTCTTTGGGAATTTTATATTCGTTGGTTAAAACATCCCAGGCATAATGTATGGCCTCTTTTTTAAAATAATCACCAAACGAAAAGTTACCCAGCATTTCAAAAAAAGTATGATGTCTGGCCGTGAAACCAACGTTATCTAGATCGTTGTGCTTACCGCCGGCGCGGATACATTTTTGTGAACTGACAGCGCGTGTGTAATCGCGTTTTTCTAGGCCTAAAAATAAATTCTTAAATTGAACCATACCGGAATTTGCAAATAGCAATGTGGCATCATTTTCGGGAATTAAATTAGAACTTGCGACATGCGTATGATTATTTTTTTTGTAGTAATTAATAAATGTGCTGCGAATTTCAGAACTCTTCATCATAAATGTCCTCGTTGTTGGTATTTTTAAAATAAGCATCTAAAACTTGATCAGCAATATCTGTATCAAATCCACGACTGGATAAAAAACGCGATATGCGTAATTTTTCTTTTTGTGCAGACTTATGATCCATGGCAACTGTTTTAGTTTTATCGAATTTATTTTCTACGGCTTGCTTGGCCTTTTCAAGTTCTATTTCGGTATCAATTTGAACTGTATTAAGGCCCAGATTTTCTAACTTTTGGTTGATGGCCCGTTGGCCTTTATTTTTCCGATTTAGGTTTTCAATAACTTGGTTTTGTATTTTTTCAGGTGCGGGGCTCCAACTTTGTACTCTTACCCAAGCCAAGGCCTGAACCAAAATTTCAGGTTCTGTTTGATTTTGCAATTTTTCAGTCAATTGTTTTTCAGACGGGTCGCTAATCGCCATTAAATCCATGATTTTGCGTTTGGCTTCGGCCAAAGTTAATGTTTGCTTAGATTTTAAACTACGATCAGGCATAAACTAATATAACTTGTTGATTATACATGAGTCCATTTTTGACTCACCCAGAGAGGATATTTTTTTTTAAAGTGCTAATCTAAGCCATTCAAAATTATTCAAAGGAGAATAATATGTTAGAAGGCATCAGTTTATTTGGCATTATTGCTTTATTTTTTGTGATCGCCGTTGTTGGTGGCATTTTTACTACGGTTAATCAGGGTACGATTTCGGTTGTTACTATGTTTGGAAAATACCGCCGTATTATGTATCCGGGGCTGAACTTTAAAATTCCATTTTTCGAAGTAATTATGCGCAGGGTTTCAATTCAAAATCAATCGATAGAATTGCAATTTCAGGCGATCACTTTTGATCAGGCGAATGTCAATTTCAAGGCCATGTTACTCTATGCCGTGATCGATCAAACCGAAGAAACTATTAAAAATGTGGCCTTCAAATTTATTGATTTTGGGTCATTGATGCAGACTTTAAATCGCACTGTCGAAGGCAGTGTACGCGGGTTTGTTGCAACAAAGCGCCAGAATGAAATCTTGGGTTTACGCCGTGATATTGTAAATGCCGTCAAAGACCAACTCGACGAAGATTTAAAATCTTGGGGATATCACCTGATTGATATGCAATTGAATGACATCACTTTTGATGAAACAATCATGCAGTCAATGGCGCAGGTCGTGTCATCAAGTAATTTAAAAGCTGCGGCAGAAAACGAGGCACAGGCTTTGTTAATTCGTAAAACAAAAAATGCAGAGGCTGACGGTTTGGCAATTAAAATTTCTGCCGATGCAGAGCGCGCAGCTGCTCAGATGCGGGGTCAGGGTGTGGCTTTGTTTCGTGAAGAAGTCGCAAAGGGTATGTCAAAGGCAGCCGACGAAATGCGGTCGGCGGGGTTGGATAGTTCATTCATTTTATTTTCAATGTGGACTGATGCCATCAAACATTTTGCCGAAAACGGTAAAGGCAATGTCATTTTCTTAGATGGCTCAAACGAAGGACTGGATAAGACAATGAAACAGATGATGTCCTTAAGCCAAATTGAAACTTTGAAGAAGTAGGTTTTAAGTGGTATTGGTCAAATTAACCGGCGTAAAAAAATCATATAAGCTAGGCGAAACGACAGTGCCGGCATTGCGTGGAATTAATCTTGAAATCAAAACCGGCGAATTCACAAGCGTCATCGGTGTTTCGGGATCCGGGAAAAGTACACTTCTAAATTTAGTTGGCTGCTTAGACCAGCCTACTGAGGGTTCTATTCAAATTTCTGGTCAAGAAGTCACGCGAATGAACGAAATTGAACAATGTAATTTAAGAAATGAAAAAATTGGTTTTATTTTTCAGTCGTTTAACTTAGTTCCAGTGTTAAGTGTTTGGGAAAATATTGAATTACCATTACTTGTTAAAGCGAAGCTTTCCATAAGCGAAAGAAAAAACCGTGTAGAAACTATGATCAGTGCAGTGGGTTTAGAAAATTTTATCAAACACCGTCCAGATCAACTTTCTGGCGGACAACGACAACGGGTTGCGATTGCGCGGGCACTGGTAACAAATCCATCTTTGGTTTTGGCTGACGAGCCGACCGCGAACCTAGATTCTAAAACGGCACATATGATTTTAGATCTTATGGCAGATCTAAATAAGACTCAGAACGTAACTTTTTTATTTTGCTCTCATGATGAAAAATTAATTGGTCGAGTCGGCCGGGTTGTCCGAATTCAAGACGGAGTGATCGTTGAATGATGTGGAGATTATCTTTCCGAAATCTATTTCGAAATAAGCGAAGAACGGTCGCAACCGGCGCTGCGGTTATCGCAGGATTTGTCGGGCTAACACTTCTGGGCGGATATATTTTCAGAGTCGAAAAAGGCTTAAGGTCTAACTCGGTTTATCTTCAGAACAAGGGTCACATTACAATTTTTAAAAAAGAGGGTTTGCAAAGATTTGCAACCAGGCCATCATTTTATCAATTGACTGTTGATGACCAAAAAATAATTCAGAAATACATTCAAAAGTATTCAGACAACATCGAATGGGCTGGTAAAGCGCTGACGGGCGCTGGATTAATTAGTAATGGTGAAAAATCAGTTCCTTTTATGTCAGTGGGAGTAGACCTTGTAACTTTAGAAAAAAGCTTTAGTCATCCAGAGGTACACAAATGGGCCGAAGATTTTTTAACAGAAGATAGTATTAATTTTTATAATGCTGTAAAAAATGATCCTTTTTCTATTTCCATTACCGCGCGTCTTGGCGAGCTTATTGGGCGAAAAGCACCATTTGCAAAGTTACCAATTGAGCAAAGATCTGTTCAGTTGGCAGGAATGAATTTCTACGGGGATTTAAATGCAATTGATGCAACATTATCGGTGAATCATTCGACTGGATCTGAACTCTTAGAAGATGCAGGTATGCTTGCATCTATAGAGCTCATGCAACAACTGTACAGTACAGATGGAGCACACTATGTTATGATTTATTTAAAAGATGATTCGCAGATTTCAAATATTGTTCGAGAGCTGAATGAAACATTTAAAACAGATCATCTGCCGTTTGATGTTTACCCTTTTGACGACCCAGCAATTTCGCCCAATTATGTGGGCTCGATGGGATTCTTGTATGCCATGACAGGATTTTTTGTTTTTTTAATTTGCGGAGCAGTGGCTTTGTCGATTGTGAATTCGCTCACTATGGGAATTTTAGAAAGAACTCGTGAAATTGGAACTTTTCGTGCAATTGGCTATAGACGTTCACAAATTTCTTGGATGATGACACAGGAAGCACTTTGGCTTTGTATTTTCAGCGGCGTAATCGGAATTATGCTTGCGGCTTTGATTTCGTTGATAGTGAATCGTCTACATTTTACATTTTCACCACCAGGAATTGTTTCGGCAATTCAATTTACCTTGTCAATAAATGCTGTTTTGGTTTCTATCATAACTTTGATGTTTTTATTATTAGTTGGGCTGACTTCTTACCTAGTGACTCACTTTAAACTAAAGATGAAAGTCGTAGATCTTTTATCTGATTCGGGGGCATAAATGATACAAAATATTTTTCTTAAAACAATCTTCGTAGGACTTATTTTTTCTGGACCGTTATTTGCACAATCCGGTCAAGTCGACTTAGAACTTTTAAAAGCTTCGGATCGCGCCCGTGGAAGCCTAGACAGCGGACTAACGTGGGAAAGCGAGGTCACAACGGTTGAAGATAGCGAAACTTCAGTTCGTAAATTTAAAGTCAGAGCCAAAGGCGTTAATGCAAATGTTGAAGCTTTAGAGCCATCGCGTAACAAAGGGGAAATGTATCTTTTTAATGATCGAACAATGTGGTTTTTTAAACCTTCTTTAAAAAAACCAGTTGCGATTTCGTCTAGACAAAAATTAACAGGTCAAGCGGCCATTGGTGATATTGCATCGACTCATTATGCACGTGATTACACGCCAACGATTGAAAAGACTGAAATAATTAACGGCGAAAAGATTTATGTTTTAATGTTAAAAGCAAAAGCCAATAACTTAACTTATGATCAAATTCGGTACTGGATTTCTGACAAAACAAAGCGTGCCATTAGAGTTGAATTTTTAACTTTGCAAGGGCAGCCGTTTAAAAAAGCCACCTTAGAATATGGTAATAAAATATCTGTTAATGGTAAGGTTATTGATTTTGTTAGTAAGATGGAAATCGTTGATGCAAAATTTGAAAATAATAAATCAATCCTTCGCTATATTAATCCAAAATTAGAAGAACATAAAGAAACGATCTTTAACGTGAATAATTTAAAAAGATGAAAATACTAGCTCAGATAGCTTTTAGAAATGCATTTAAGAACTGGCGCCACAGCCTTGCCGCGATTATTTCTATATCGGCAGGCTTTCTGTCGCTTGTTCTGTTTCAAGGTTATATTACCGATGTTAATCATATGTACGAAGAGGGCTATACTCATCGCGCGATGTATGGTCATCTTTTAATCGAGAATCCAGAAATTCAATCCGCTGCGGGTCGGGCAAAGTCTGAAGATTTCTTAATTCCTATCGAAGAGCAGG
>JAYVKY010000210.1:0-2305 GCA_043767965.1 Pseudobdellovibrionaceae bacterium | reverse complement strand
AGAAGCTGGCCCATAATATCAAAAAAAATTATTGCAGATCCTAGATTATTTTCGTCTGCGCCTTTAAAAGAAAGTGCATTTGTTTCAGTAACAGCGATGGTCAGGCTTGGTGCGTATTGCCGAATAATTTTTTTAAGTTCTTGAAGTGAACCAGTCAGATCGATTTTGTTTAGATAGTCTTCGTAAAGTTGAGTCGAACCACCCATCGGGTAATTATGAAATACAACGAAATCAATACTATCGGCCACGGATTTTCCTGTATGAATATCACGATAAGTTAAAAGCTCTTTCCACCACATGGGTTTTTCGCCATTTGCACCAATTCGGATTGTTGGATCTATTTTTTTTAATTCTAAAGAAAACTGTATAAGATCTTTGGCATATTCTTGAACAGGTAAAGCGGGACCATTATAATTTTTTAGATAAGTTTCGTTTCCGAGCTCCCAATTTTTGATGCCCAGTTTTTTAGTTACATTAGCGTAGCGCACCCATTGTTTAGCCAGTTCTAATGATTTGACCTTATCTCCACATGGATAACATAAAACTATATTAGCGTTTGCTCCAACGTCTTTTAATATTTCTGTAAATCCGTCAAAATCAAGTCCTTGTTTGAAAGTCGTGTCACTGTTTACAAGTAAAGGATCATTTGCTGGCCACAAGTTAACTTGCGCGACTCGCCCATTTGATTTTTTATAAGGTGGAACTGACCACAAATAATTATCAGCACTTTCGCCTTCTGGGAAACGCAGATACTTAACTCCCATTTTTTTTAACGTTTCTTTAAGCTTAGCTAAAGGAAATGCAGATTCATTAATTTGGTTCAAGCTCAGCCCAATAGGGGCGAATGAAAAATTTTTGATTTTAGAAGCAAGATTAATTTCTGCTCGAGTGTCTTCGTTATTTGGTTCGCGCTGCGGAGTAGTCACGCAGCCGGATATAGCAAAAACTAAAAGTAACATTTTTTTGATCAGCACAAGTTAAGTTTATTTTTAAAGGTATAAAATTGCAAGTCCAGTATAAACTAAAAGTGTCGGCAGTTTTAGGATTTCATCGATTACGACCCATCCAATTCTTGCATTCGTTATAAAAAATCTAAAATCTCTTTCATTATTTTTACAAATTTTTGAATCGGGTAAACGTGAACATGACCGTCTTTAAGTTCAAGATCACCAGCATAAATTCCGTAAGCTTTTTTCAGATATTTTTTTTCGACCAATTCATTTAATGAATTGGAATATTTTTTCTTCCATTGCTTCGATGATTTAAATTCAAAGCCAATATAATTTTTTTCATAACCCCAAATCAGATCGACTTCGGATGTCGGTGGCGACGCCCAATAATAAAAATCACCACCTAAATTATTGTAAGCTACAAAACTACGAATTTCATTGATGATCAGCGTTTCAAATAAAAAGCCTTTTTCTTTTGAATCCAGCGGCAGTCTGTGCTGGCCAGACAAAACGCGACTGACGCCGGGGTCAAATAAATAAAATTTGGGATGAGAAAGCTCTCTAACTTTAATTTTTTTTTGCCAAGCATTCAGTTTTGTTGCAATTAATGTGTCTTGTAAAATTTCGAAATGCCCTACGACTGTATTTCTGGATATCCCAGATTCAGCCCCAATATTACTGAGGTTTAAAATTTGTCCGTTCATAATTCCACAGACTCTCAGGAACCTTTGAAATGAATCTAAATTTTTGACGAGTGCTTCTTGTTGTATTTCTTCCTTAAGATAGGTGACTGCATAAGCTTCTAGGAAATCAATTTTGGCTTCTTTTGATTCGGCGGTTAAAACCATCGGAAGTGTTCCGAATTGTAAAACTTCATCCAGATTAAAATGTTCAAGTTCTCTAAGGCTTATCGGAAAAAATTCTTTTCTAAGTGCACGTCCAGCCAACATATTTGCATTCACACGTTTAAGTTTCCGCGCGGAACTTCCAGATAAAGCAAATTTTCTTTTTTGGTTTGTTTCAGTCAGCAGATTGTGAACTTCATCCAAAAGTGATGGCAGCTTCTGAATTTCATCGATGACAACCCATTGATCAGCGGGAAGTGCTTCGATCGCTCTTCGAAATAGCGAAGGATCATTTGAATATTGTAGGTATTCATCGTTCTTTAAAAGATTGATATGGAATGCCGTGGGCAGGACTTGCTTTAACCAAGTTGTTTTGCCAGTTCCGCGTGGACCAAAAAGAAAGAAAGACGATTTTGGAACTTTAAATTCCCTTTTAATATTCATTACATAAAGCGTATAAGTCATTTTTTGCTGTGTCAACGTCATTTTAGGCACAAAAATGACGTTGAC
>JAYVKY010000209.1:0-5978 GCA_043767965.1 Pseudobdellovibrionaceae bacterium | reverse complement strand
TGATGTTCGTAATATCCCAGAGCAGTGGCCGTAAACATTTCACCAACAAAAAGAATCATCAACCATCCACCACGTTTTTTTAACATTTCACCAAATGAAATTTGTAAATACGGAGCATCCAGCGTTTCGACACCACCAATTTTATGAATATCTTCAGTGGCCTCTTCTTGAACAGCTTGCGCGACGTCATCAAAAGTAACGATACCGACCATTTTTTGATCGCGATCGACAACAGGGATTGCCATCAGTTCATGTTTTGAAAATATTTGACCAATTTGCTCTTGATCTAAATCATCCGGAACTGAAATAACGTCCGTATGCATGATTTCTTCAATTTTTTTCTGAGGAGCAGATGCAAATAATTCGCGAAATGATACCACGCCTAGAATTTTTTGCTCGGTACTTAGGACATAAGCATAATAAATAGTTTCAACCTGAGTCTTTGCCTGAATCCGAATGTAACTGATGGCTTCGTCAGCATTCATTTGTGGGCGAAGTCGCAAAAAGCGAGAACTCATGATACCGCCGGCAGCATCTTCGGCATAGGCCAACAAGGCGCTCACTTCACGTTTTGTTTGTGGATCTAGTAACGATAATAATTCGTCTTTGTGTTTTGTTTCGGCTTCTTGGATTAAATCTGCCGCATCATCAGGCGCAAGTAGCCTAATCCAAGACCGTTTTTCTAAGGTTGAAACTTCTTTAATCAGTTCATATTGATCGGGTGCTGTAAGATTTAAAAATAACTCTTCGGCCTCTGTTCGAGAAAGATTAAAAAAATGAGTTTGTCTTTGTGAATATGAAAATTGTGACCAGTGATCATGAATATAATCAAAATCAAATTTAATTTCAGAAGACTCTAAAATCTGATTTGTTTTTTCATTTTGTTTAGATTTGTTTTCATTTTCGTCTGACATTGTCAAATCAGACTATCTTGAAGTTTTAAAAGCCTCAAGAACTTCTTTCGTCGAACCACATTTTTTGATTTTACCTTGATCAAGCCATATAATATAATCACAGTCCTCGACGGTTTCTAGGCGGTGAGCGATACGAATTTGCGTCTTATCTGCCAAGACAGTCGTCAAGGCCAGGCCAATCAGCTTTTCAGACTGAGGGTCAACATTCGAGGTGGCTTCGTCAAAAATAAAAATATCTGCATTTTTTAAAAGTCCACGGGCAAGGCTGATCAATTGCATTTCACCCTGTGATAAATTTTGGCCTTTTTCGTCAATCTGAAAATTCAGATCTAATTGTAAGCCAGCCTTTTGTACGATTTGATTTAATTCAGAATCTTTAAAATCATGAAGCAAATCAAGATTATCCCGCAGTGTACCTTTGAAAAAAAATTGCTCTTGCGTAATAACAGAAAACTGCTTGCGATGATCTTCGACATCGAATTCATTTTTTTGGTGAATCAATATAGTACCTTCATAAATAGGGTAAAGCCTTAACAAAGCCGAGATCAAAGTTGATTTGCCGGCCCCTGTGCGACCGATAATTCCTAACTTTTGGCCATGTTTCAAAGAAAAACTGATATTTGATAAAATGTTTTCTGTTTGTGCCGGATATTTAAAAGACAGGTTTTTCACAGACAGAATATTTGGCAAATTATGTTGGTCAAATGTTTTGGGTAAAATGGTTTGCGACTGTTCATTTAAAGCAGTTGATTTTCTAAGATGATCTGTTTCAAATTCGGTATTTGCTGGCAGATAGGCACCCTCTTCAATGGGTTTTCGAAGATATTGATCAAGGCGTTCGACGCCAATTAAGGCCTCATCAAATTGCGAATACCATTCAAAAAACATTTGTAAAGTATTCGTCGCAAGCACTGTAAAGCCTAAAATAACAGTAACTTGCCCGGCCCCGATCATTTGCTGTTTTAAGAGATAAAAACAAATTAGGCCATGACCCAAAAACAAGACCGAAGATATTAAATTCAGCTGAATTGAAAAGCGCATCAGATGGCGACTCACAGACATTTTGCAATTCAGAAAAAGTTGATCCAGATTTGAAAAACGTTTTTGAAACAGGCTGTTTTTCTGATGTTGCCTAATGCTGACGCTGCCTTGAACAGTTTCAGAGAAATGAGCCACCGACGGACCACGAAGTCTAGATAAATCTTGGCGCTTCAGCCGCAAATCATTTTGATTAGAAATTAAAATAATACGAAAGAAAAATCCAGCAATAAAAAGACTAATTAAAAATACAGGGTGGGCAAAACCTATAATGATAATGATTGAAACCAAATCAAATAGGATAGATAAAAATTCTGCCAATGGACCGCCAAATAAACGAAAGACATTTCCATAATCGCTTGAAAAACGCGTTGAAATTTGTCCCACCGGGGTAACATCAAAAAAATGCTGGGGGTACCTTGATACACGAAAGGTTGTCTCGTCGTACAATCTAGAAACAGCCAGCGATGACAGTCTTGAGAAGCCAGTGCGATAATAAATAGTAAATAGGAAGGCCACGACAAGCATGACTGTAAGTTTTAAGATCAGTTCAGTTAAAACTTCGGCATTGATTTCAGGATAGTGATCCATTGCTTGTGCGATCACTTGTGCATTCGATAATAAAATAAATCGCCCCAAAAAACCCAACAACAGCATAAATATAATTTTGAATAAATAGGGTCGATAGCACTGCGATAGCGTGTCGAAAATATTTTTAGAAAATAGAACTTCCGGTTTTTTTACAGTCTGATTGCTGAATACAGTCATTGCAAAAACTTTCTATATTTTTCTATATTTTTAAAATCCTGAAGAGTCCCATCAAATTGGATTTGGGCATCATTTAGAAAAATAATTCGCGTACAGTGACTCAAGAAAGAATATCTTTGAGTAGTGACAAAAAACGTATGCCCATTTTTTTGTAAGCTTTTCATATTTTGGATCAGTTTTTCTTCTGTTCCAATATCTACGGCACTGAAGGGGTCATCTAATAAAATAAGTTTTTGTGGTTTGTAAAAAATTCGAGATAAATTAAGTCGTTGTTTTTGACCACCAGATAAATTTAAACCACGTTCTCCGATGGCAGTTTGCAGACCTAATGGTAATCGATCTTGCAAAATATCAAACTCTGACAGATTCAAAGCATTTAAGCAGGCAGAATTGTCTTCGGTTGAATCGTAGGTCAGTGTCATATTATCTTTAATTGTTGCACTAAAAATAAACGGCTCTTGCGGAAGATAACTGCAAGGTGCTGCGTACAAATGATCCGCAGATACGCTGACTTCATTTATAATGGCCTTTAGCAACAAGCTTTTGCCACTGCCGACAGGGCCAATCAAGCCAACGATTTCATTTTCATAAATTGTGACGTTGATTTGATTTAAAACTTTTTTAGCTGTTACTAGGTCGTTGCTCGCAGAGAGGCTATCAACATATAAATTCAAGTTTTGAATTTCTAAAACTGCGTTGTTATTTTTTTGCTGAACTGTAGCTATATGATTTTCAAGATTTTTTAACTTTAAGAAATCATGTAGGCGATTAACCGATGTCAGTGCATCAAACATCATAGTTAGCAGCCAGGGCATTTGTCTGAGGGGCCTTGAAAGAAATATGCCCATCACCCACATTAAAACTAAAAGGTCAGATTTGTTTATGTTATTTGGCGTGGTCAATAAAATAAAAATTAATACAAATAAATTTAACCAAAACGTAATGCTCGCTGAAAACGAATTCATTATTTGACCATTTGTCACCATATGAATTCGATTGCGGGTTTCTTCTTTTCTTTTTAGAATAATTTTTTTTTCAAAAGGGGTTACCCAATTTAAAGTTTTTAGTGATTTAATATTCTGAATCCATTCGTTCACTAAACCCATGCGTTCACCGGCTAGAATTTTAAATCGATAAAAAAATATAGACTGTCGATGCGCCATTAAAATATTAAATATAATTAGAATACCAATAACAAACAAAGAAAAATGATAGGGAAGATCATAGTATTTTTTTAAAAAAATGGGCGCTAAAAATAATGGAAATAATGTGGTTAAAAAATAGGGTACGCTTTGCTCTAGCCACATAGTGGCGCTAGGAATATCAGTAGTATACAAGGCCACTTTTTCTCCGACAGTTTTTGTCGAGCTCAGAGATTTTAATGCCAAAATATGTGAATATAAATAATGGGCCAGTCCGGATTGACAAAGCAGTGCTTCCTTATTGCCAAAAAAATTAGTCAGTTGAAAGCATGAAAAAGACATAAACGTTAGCCCCGTCGCCAAGAGCAGATTTGACAAAGCCATTGATTCAATGAAATTTTTTTGAAAAAATGGAACCATTAAGCCACTGACTGATGCGACAAGTGCAAGTAACAGAATCAATAGCCGATGCGGCCATCGAGTCAGCAAAATAAAATAAACAAGATCTTTTTTATTTTTAAAATCTTTAGGTACAAGTAACGGCTGTATTTTCGTCATGTTCGAAACCAACCAGTGATTGAGTATCGATCCTTATGACTGGTAAGTACTTCATGCAAAAGGTCACTTTGAAATAATATCATCTGGCCGGCTTTAGGTTCAATTTTAAATTGAAGCAAATCCTCTTTATAGCCACAAAGTTCACCGCCATCATCGGGGGCCCATACTTGATTCAGATATATAACAAAGGAAATAAAACGGTGGTTGTCGTTTTCTTTTTGATCTATATGCTTTTTATAAAAATGCCCCTCAGGATAGATCGCGTAATGAGTTTCAAAGTGTGTTAATGGTAATCTAAAATAATTTTTTAATTTATTTCTTAGAAAATTTAATTCAAATAATAATTTTTTCTCTATGGGTATTTGACTCTGCTCGGGTATCCAGTAAATCAAATCATTTCTAATGAGGACTTCATTTTTCTGGTTGGCCAGATTCGCTGGGCGAAATTGGCATTGTGCCTGATGCTGGTCAAGACAGTTCTTTAGTTCAATAATAGGGCTGGGTTCAATTTGAAAAACAGTCCAGCCATTAGATTCTAATTCTAAGAAATGAGGCTGAAGATTTATTGTACCGAACATCAAATTAAGCTAGCATAAGGTCATGCAAAACCGTAGACAATTTATCAAAAAAATTTCTTGGCTATCGACAGGATCAATTTGTATTCTGACTACATCCTTGGCAACGACTGGGGTTCTGCAAAGCTGTTCAACGATTGACGATTATTTAATAGCCGATCCAAATGATTTAACGGATCATGTTGTAATTATCGGTGGTGGGATTTCGGGTCTATATGCGGCCTATCAATTAAAGAAAAGAAAAATCCCATATCGAATATTTGAAGCATCGCATCGGCTCGGTGGAAAAATTTTATCTAATCAAAATTTTGAATACGGACCTTTTGAGTTCCTAAATTCGGATCAAGCCTTATTGACGCTGGTGAAAGATTTAAAATTACGCACTGAAAAAGTAGATTCAAAATCTTGGATTTTTAAAAACGGAACTCAAGATTTTATCAATGAGCTGACAATTCGAGTTGCAGGTGTATTGCCAAAGCAACAAATCCGTTTAAAGCACAAATTAATTGGCTTCGCTGATCAGGCTGGTAAATTTAAGATTAGTTTTTCAACATTCAGTTCAGATAAGACGTATTCGGCATCAAAAATTTTATTTGCTTTGCCAGCACAAGATCTGATTCAAATTAAAGGTTTACAGCTAGAAAATCTAAATGCACAGATTGGCTTGGAACAGCAACTAAGGCTTGTTTTACCATTGCAAAAGTGGGGACAAAAAATAAGTTCAAATAAGATTAAAAAAATTTCTATTGAGGGTATTCAGTGTTCATATCGTCAAATTAAAAATTTAACGTATTTTACACTTACATTTGCCACTACGTTGGCTTCGGCAACATCTGTGATTCCGGCTGAAATAGAAAAACTTGAACTATGGGTTTCTGAAAAGCTTCTGGAAGACTCACCAAACTCAATACATCTTGAGCCCGAGCATATTTATATGTGGCATAGTCAAAAACGCTCGGCCCTTTTTGATCAAAAAGCTTTCG
>JAYVKY010000208.1:0-2829 GCA_043767965.1 Pseudobdellovibrionaceae bacterium | reverse complement strand
ATAGGTTGACTCAGAAATCAAGAAATCGGTTTCTGAAACTTTTTCTGAATTTTAATCACTTGACTGCGCCCACCACCCAAATCACCTGTAAAAGTAATTATTTTTGACAGATCATTTTCAGTATACTGAATTTGTATGCAGGCTGATCCCAAAATGTGTCCGTTACGAATAAATCGAAACGACATCTGTGGGTTCAGCGGCACCCATTGGTTGTACGCACAACCTTCAAACAATTTAAGTGCAGCAATTGCATCTTGTTCTGTATAAAGTGGCTCAGCTGGAAAATGCCTTCCATGCCTTGTTTTATTGGCAAACTCGGCATCTTCTTCTTGTAATTTTGCTGAATCTATTAAAAGTATTTTGCAAAGTTCATATGTTGCTTTTGAACTATAAATTTTTTGCTTAAAGCCATCCCTAGCTAAGCTTGGTAAAAGACCCGAATGATCAATATGAGCATGCGTAAGTATAACAGCCTTATATTTAGTCGCATTATCAAATGGTTTACGATTTAATTCTCGTAGCTCTCGAGGCCCTTGGTACATTCCACAATCAATAAGTAAGACTGTCCCTTGATGGTGAATTTCATACTTAGAACCTGTGACTGTTCCTGCGGCACCTAAAAATTTTATTTTCATTTTTTACCCCACTTATACGTAAACTTAAAATTCATGCTGAACTATGATGCCGGTCATATCAAGCGCAATTGACACATGAGATTTAAAAGAAATAAATTTATGACGAGGTTATCATATATGAAAATTATTTTCTTTAATACGCAAAATTTTGAAGAACTGGCCTTTAAAAAACATTTGATAAACGCTAAAGATCTGCAAATTGATTTTTACAAAGAGGCCCTCGGACCAAAAACAGCTCTACTGACAAAGGGCTATGATGCCGTAATATGCTTCGTTAATGACAAACTAGATTCAGCTTGTCTTGAACAATTAAAGTCCAATGGTATCAAAGCTATTTTCTTAAGATCTGCAGGTTATAATCACGTTGATGTCGCATCCGCTCAAAAACTTGAATTACCTGTCTATCGCGTACCCGCCTATTCGCCAGATTCTGTGGCTGAACACAGCGTTGGTTTACTGCTATGTCTAAATCGAAAAATTCATAAAGCGTATTTACGAATTCGCGAAATGAATTTCTCTCTTGAAGGTCTTGTTGGTTATAATTTGAAAAATAAAAAAGTAGGCATCGTTGGTGTCGGAAAAATTGGCAAGGCCTTCGCCAAAATTATGTCTGGATTTGGTTGTGAAATCTATTTGTATGATTTGCTTCCAGATACTGAATTTGCCGAAAAAATTAAAGCAAAGTACGTCAGCAAATCAGAACTCTTAAGTGAGTGCGATATTATCTCTATTCACTGTCCGTTAAATACAGAAACATATCATTTTATAAATCTTGAAAATATCTTTACCCTTAAAAAGGGTGTCGTTCTTATAAATACAAGTCGTGGCCCTGTTATTGAAACAAAAGCACTTATCGCCGGCCTTAAAAAACTGCACATTGGTGGTGCCGCCCTGGATGTTTATGAATTTGAATCTGAATTATTTTTTGCAGATCATTCGGCTGAAATTATACAAGATGAACTGATTGCAAGGTTGATGAGCTTTCCAAATGTCTTGATTACTGCCCATCAGGGTTTTTTGACCACCGAAGCATTAGACGAGATTAGTAAAACAACTTTAAAAAATATTTCTGATTTTAGACAGACAACCCCTGCCAATTATTCAGAAAATCGGGTTTCATAATCATATTTAGGATTCAAAAATTAATAATAGTCCAAACAAATAATTATTTGAAATGTAAATATCCATAGGCATTGTTCATAAATAGATCTAAGCTTATGGCATGAATAAAAAAATATTAAAGCGATTTCTTGAAGTCGCACGCCCAGAACAAAAAAATCTTCTGTGGGGCTTGTTTTTCTTAATTGTTTCAAGCGCCTCAAGCCTTGCGTATCCGCAAATGATCAGATGGCTGATCGACCGCGTTTTACAACCCGGACGCATGGATTTGCTGCTTCCGGTTGTTTTGGGTTTGTTTGCAGCCTTTTTATTTCAAGGTATAGCCTCTGCGGTTAGGTATTATTTATTTACTCTGAGTGGTGAACGCATTGTTTTAAAATTGCGACAAAAATTATTTTCTAAAATGCTCGATCAAGAAGTTTCATTTTTTGATTTTAATCGCACTGGCGAACTGATGAGCCGTCTCGCCTCTGATTGCACGACATTACAAAATACCGTCAGCGTAAATGTATCGATGGGCCTTAGAAATTTAGGTCAGGCCCTCGGTGGTCTTGGGTTTATGTTTTATACATCTTGGAAATTATCTTTGATCATGTTGTTATTGATTCCACCCATAGGCATTGCGGCAGCTTTTTTCGGAAAGCGAATCAGAAAGTATTCCAAAGACTTCCAAACCTCACTGGCGGAAGCCAGCATCGTTGCTGAAGAAAGTATTTCTGGCTTACGCACAGTCAAATCCTTCGTTCAAGAATCTAAAGAATCCTTACGCTATGAGGCGTCGTTAACTAACGCACTCGCAACAGCCAAAAAACGTATTATGGCTATCGCACAGTTTATTGGTTTGGGAATGACGGTCGGGTTTGCGGCGGTGTGTTTTGTCCTATGGCTTGGGGGCCGTGAAGTATTACTTAAAGAAATGAGCGTCGGTGATCTGTCACAATTTTTATTGTACTTGATGCTTGTCGCAATTGGCGTCGGGAGTCTTGGCAGTCTTTGGGGTGATTTCATGTCTGGTGTTGGCGCGAGCACACGTGTTTTTGAAATTTTAGAGCGCGTGCCAGCTTTCTCTGATGAA
>JAYVKY010000207.1:0-10536 GCA_043767965.1 Pseudobdellovibrionaceae bacterium | reverse complement strand
TCATAAGATTAAAGAGAAAATAACACCCCTTAAAAAAGAAAAACAATTGCAGTTTACTAAAACAGAGAAAACCCCCGAATCATTCATTTCAGAAAATTTAGTCACAAAAGTAACAGCTCAATCTAAAGCTCAAATTGATGAAGATGACGAATCAGACGAAGCAGAACTTTTCTCAGCTGCAAATGATGATGATGCCCCAATTTCAAAGCTCGAACAGGGAGTATCCCTTGCGACTTATGAATCACCAGCCAGAAAAAAAGTTTCATCATTTCCGCCGGTTAAAACCCCACGTCGCGTCGAGAACTGGACAATGCCGAAATTATCTTTGTTAGACGACCCCCCTGAATCGCGAATTAAAATCGACGAAAAAGAAATTCGCCGAAAAGCAGAAATTACTTTAGATAAATTAAAACAATTTTCAGTGAATGGTCAGATCACGGCCGCAAAACCTGGCCCTGTGGTCACAATGTTTGAATTTAAACCCAACGCTGATGTGCGTGTGAACAAAGTCACAGAACTTGCGGACGATTTATCATTGGCTTTATCGGCGGAATCATTGCGCATTATTGCTCCGATCCCGGGACGTGATGTTATCGGTATTGAAACTTCCAATGCACAACGTGAAACCGTGTATTTAAAAGACTTATTGGGCGACGCGCAGTTCTGGTCAAATGATTTAAAGCTTCCCATAGCACTCGGCAAACAAACCAACGGAGAACCGCGCATCGTAGACCTCAGAAAAATGCCGCATTTATTAATCGCGGGTACGACAGGTTCGGGTAAATCGGTATTTACTGTATCGACAATTATTGGATTTTTATTTAAACATTCGCCAAAAACTTTGCGATTAATTCTTGTTGATCCAAAACAGGTCGACCTTGCGGCCTTTGCGGATATTCCACATTTAATTATGCCGCCCATTCGCGATCCTAAAAAAGCTGTCGTGGCATTACGTTGGGCAGTGCGAGAAATGGAAAAACGTTATAAATCGATGTCTAAATTCGGCGCACGCAACATAGAACAGTTCAATGAAATGGTTGAAAAATTCTCGAGCGATAAAATCGAAGAACATGAAAAAATAAATGCCGAATATGAAAACCAAGGGATCATGAAATTGGAACAGTACTATTATACATCACAACCTTATATCGTGATCGCGGTCGAAGAATTTGGTGACTTGATGGCTGTTGATAAGCAAAACGTTGAACAATCCATCGTGCGCCTAGCCCAAATGGCCCGCGCTTGCGGAATGCATCTGATGCTGGCGATGCAATCGCCACGTAAAGAAGTCGTCACAGGTCTGATTAAAACAAATATCCCAGGCCGCATCAGTTTTAAGGTCGCATCTAAAATGGATTCTAGAATTATTTTGGATGAACAAGGTGCGGAACGACTTTTATCACAAGGGGACATGTTGTTTATCGCAGGTTCTGGAAAATCCGTTCGTCATCACGGGCCGTTTTTGAAAGAAACTGAAATCAATAACGTTGCAAAATTTTGGTCTGATCAAGGCGAACCTGAATTTGATTCTTTGGCTATGCGTGCTCTAGAAGGCGGGCCATCACAATCATCGTTTGTCGGTATGAACGGCGAAGGTGCTGAATACAGGGGTGATTTGGACGGGGAAGATCAAGAGTATGACGAAAAATATGACGAAATTTTATCATGGGCTTCAAGCCAAAAAGCCATTTCAGCATCGCTGATTCAGCGCCGTTTTAAGCTAGGCTATCCACGTGCCGCAAGACTAATTGAAGTCTTCGAAAAAGAAGGCGTCGTAGGGCCTGCTAATGGCAGCAAACCACGTGCTGTATTGGTTGCCAGTCACGCGGGGTAGAAGTTTTGTCGTTTAATAACAAAGGAGATCTTGTGAAGTCATATTTAAATTTGGTTCTTTGTGTAACATTTGTTTTCTTAGGGCAAAATATTTTTGCGAAGATGCCTTGTGAAAAAGAGTTAGAATTAAAAAAACTAGAAATGTCAGTCATCGCATCAAACATTTTAAATATAAATACGACTCGAACACCCGAGGGCGGTGCATATAAAACCCAATCGCTAGTTTGCAACGGCAAAGAGTGCGAAGTAATAAAATCAGCTGATTTTATTTATGTATATGAACCGGGTCACCCTAACGCTAATGAAAATGATATTGTTGAGTATCCATTTATAAATAAAAATATGGAAATAAAAAAAATGTTAGCTGTTAGTGAAAACTATGAACAAATTTTAAAAAACTGTAAATAAAAGTGCTTCCCACAAAAACCAACTGATCCATGTGTTTCTACCGTCCGTGCAACTAGGCCAATCGCAGTCACTTTCCGTGGTCTAGTTTTGTACATGCTGGGAACCTGAACCCGTTTAAAGACTTTTAAATAAGATAACTATTTTGATCAAAAGGCAAAAAACCTTCAAAACCATTAAAGTTATCATTAAAAACCTACGAAAACGCATATAACGTATATGTGTCATCCGGATACTGTCCTTTCTCGGACGGTAAATCCACCACAAGCAAGTTTTGCGGGAAGCATTGTTTGCTTGTGGAAAATGGATGCCAAGATTTATTCAGGCATTTCAGAAAAATAAAAAAGCCACGCTTTACAACGTGGCTTTTTTATTTTTACTTAAAAATTATTAAATTTTAAGAAAAACTAAACGTACATTTTTGCGATTTCAACAAATGTGCGAACCATGACTCCGGTTGCACCTTTGCCACTGCAATAGTTTAAACGATTACCACAGGCCCATGCAGTTCCTGCAATATCGAAATGCGCCCATGGTATGCCTTCAGTGACAAATTGCTCTAAGAAAGCCGCTGCCGTTGCAGAGCCCGCACCTGTGGCACTTGATGTATTCGATAAATCAGCGAATGTGCCTTTCATGTCTTTCACATGAGCATCAGTTAAAGGCATATTCCAAACTAATTCGCCAGAGATTGTTCCAGCTTTTTCAATTTTTGTTTTAAATGCAGAATTACGTGTGAAATAACCCGTATGAACGTTACCTAAAGACATCACCATGGCACCGGTTAAGGTGGCCGCATCAACGATGATTTGTGGCTGTTGTTCACTGGCATAACATAAGGCATCTGACAGAATCAGGCGACCCTCGGCATCGGTGTTATTAATTTCGAAAGTTTTACCATTACGTGCAGTGTGCACATCACCCGGTTTTGTCGCGCGGCTGCCCGGCATATTTTCAGTCGCTGGCACATAGGCCACAACATTGATTTTTAATTTCAACTGTGCAATCGCAAGCATTGTTCCGATCACGGCAGCGCCACCACACATGTCGTATTTCATTTCTTCCATTTTTGCCGAAGGTTTAATGCTGATACCACCTGTATCGAACGTTAATCCTTTGCCTACGAAAGCGATGGGCTTCTTAGTTTTGGCGGCACCGAAATATTCCATCACAATAAACCGTGGCTCTTCGGCAGATCCACGTGATACGCCCAGTAAGCCGCCCATTTTTTCTTTTTCAATGCGTTTTTTATCCCAAGCAGAAACCTTTAAGGCTGTGCCCTTAGCAGCGGCGATGGCTTCGTTTGCTTAAATTGTTGGAGTCATCAAATTGCCAGGCATATCGCCTAAGCGTTTTGCAAAATTTGAACAACTCGCCAAGATTGTACCCTCGTGAAAAGCGGCAACAACTGATTTTTCTTTACCTGATTTTGAAACCAAATGAATATTGATGACGGGTTCTTTTTTCGCCGCCTTTAATTCGTTAAAATTATACGCACAAAGGTGTATTCCTTCGACAAAAGCCTGGGTATATTTTGCTAAATCTTTTTTTGATGTCGTTAGGCCGTCAAGGTGAACAAAAACTTCTTCTAACTTTGCAGTTTTAATCTCTTTCATAAGAGCGGCACCTGATTGGCGAATAACTTCGTGATCGCGTTTATTATCAGCACCAATGCCTACAACTATCACGTGACGAAATTCATTTAAATTTGCTTCACGGAAAGTGACCGCCTCGCTTACCGCTCCAGTAATTAATTTATCAGATAAAGAATCTTCAAATACTTTTGTGACATCTTTTTCAGTGATTGATGCCGGCGCCTCTTTTTTTATAGAGACTTTCGAGAAAAACACAACAGTCTGTCCCTCTAGAATTGAAAGGTCTTTGGCGTGTAAATGAACTTGAACAGATGATTGTGGGTTTGACATGAAAATCTCCTTATTTTTTAAAATATTAATGTATCAAATCAAGAATCTAAACACAATCACTTGCTTTGGTCCTGAATTTTATGGTCAACATCAAGTCTGTAGGGCACAAAACCGATAAAATTTCTATCATCAACCACTCATCAAGGAGATTCTTGTGTCTGTAATACCTTATGTGATCGAACAAACCTCAAAAGGCGAAAGATCATATGATATTTATTCGCGATTATTAAAAGATCGTATCGTTATTCTGGGGAGTGCAGTGACTGATGATGTTGCCAATGCCATAATTGCCCAGTTTTTATTTCTTGAGGTAGACAATCCTGAAAAAGACATCCAATTTTACATTAATTCGCCTGGCGGCAGTGTATCTGCGGGAATGGCGATTTATGACATTATGCAATTTGTAAAATGTGATGTGGCAACTTATTGTTTAGGTATGGCGGCCAGCATGGGTTCGATGTTGTTAACTGCCGGAAGCAAAGGCAAACGTTTTTCGATGCCTAATTCGCGCATTATGATTCATCAACCATTATTGCATGGCGGCGGTTTGTCGGGGCAAGTGACCGATATTGAAATTCACGCCAAAGAATTGATTAAGACAAAAGAAAAATTGACAAATATTTATGTGAAGCACACGGGTCAAACTTACGATAAGCTTTTTCAATCGATGGAACGCGACAATTATATGGATCCAGCAGTGGCCAAAGAATTCGGCTTGATTGATCATGTGATTGAACCGCGCAAAGCCATTAAGTAATGAATTAACTTTTTAAGATAGGGATATATACATGACAATGAAAGATTCAAGTTTACGGTGTTCATTTTGCGGCAAAGGCCAAAAAGAAGTTAAAAAATTAATCGCAGGGCCAGGTGTTTACATTTGTGATGAATGTATTGATTTGTGCATGGATATTATTGACGAAGAAAAAGTCAAAGAGGTCGCGGTTAAAGGCGCATTTCGCATTCCTAAGCCCGCAGACATCAAAGCTTTCTTAGATGATTATGTGATTGGTCAACTGCAGGCGAAAAAAACAATCGCCGTAGCCGTGCACAATCATTATAAAAGAATTAATGCATTACAAAGTAAAAAATCAAATGATGTCGAATTGCAAAAATCAAATATTTTGCTCATTGGCCCAACCGGTTCAGGCAAGACGTTGATTGCGCAAACTATTGCGCGCATTCTAAATGTTCCCTTTGCTATGGCTGATGCCACTACGCTGACCGAAGCAGGTTACGTCGGCGAAGACGTTGAAAATGTAGTTCTTAATTTATTACAATCAGCAGATTACGATGTTGAAAAATGCAAACGTGGTATTATCTATATCGATGAAATTGATAAAATTTCTAGAAAATCAGAAAACCCATCAATCACACGCGATGTCAGCGGAGAAGGTGTTCAGCAAGCATTATTAAAAATTCTTGAAGGCACTGTTGCAAATCTGCCACCCAAGGGTGGTCGCAAGCATCCACAACAAGAATTTATTCAAATTGATACTTCAAATATATTATTTATCTGTGGTGGTGCTTTTGCGGGTATCGATAAAATCATCGAAAATCGTACGACAAATAAATCAATGGGAATTGCTGGCGATGTGGGTGTTATTTCAAGGGAACACACTGAAGAATTAATTTCTAAAATTGAACCGGATGATCTTTCAAAATTTGGCCTGATTCCAGAATTTATTGGTCGATTGCCTTGTATTGCTACGCTTGCGCCTCTGGGCCAAGACGCCTTGATGGATATTTTAACTCGTCCAAAAAATGCAGTCGTGAAGCAATATCAACGTTTATTTAATTTTGAAGGTGTTGACCTTAAATTTACAGATGAAGCCTTAGAGGCCATTGCACAAGAGGCTTTGAAACGAAAAACCGGAGCCCGTGGCTTGCGTGGAGTTTTAGAATCTTCAATGCTTGATATTATGTACGACATCCCAGGCATGGGAAACGTTAAAGAAGTCATCATCGATGAAAAAGTCATCCGTGAAGCGGCAGCGCCAAAGATGGTGTATTTTTCAGATGATGAAATGCGCGCTAAGGCCGAAGTTGAAAAGCAAAAAAAGCAATCTGAAAGCGCCTAGTTGATTAATTTACCTTTTCGTCTAGATTTAAATCGGCCGATACTGTCGGAGCATCCTCATCATAATTTTCGAGTGTATCAAGCAAAGGGCTTTGGCTGACGTATTTAAATTTTACGGGGCCACCATTTGCTTGAATCATTTTTTGCAATTCGGAAGAAATCAATCGTCGTGCTCGATTTTCTTCTTGGGTCTGCCAAGCTTTTTTGTTTCGAGTACGCGCCGGAGCATATCCTAACTCGACATTATACATAAAATATTTTTGACCATTTTTTGTATAGGCTAATCCACCCAAAGCCACATTGGTTCCAACTGTGCCGGATTTTGCAATTACCGAACCTGTCATGATAGGATTTGAATAAGCTGCACCGCCCACTGTGCTGAATTTATCTAAACCGACTACTGACATAATATCTTGAAGCTGTAATTTTTGTGCCTGCACTGATTTATTTAATATATAAAGTGTTCTTAAAACATTTCTGCATGTGGCTTTATTGTAGAGCCGTCCCCCATCGGTAAGATCGTGATTTTGTCCGGATCCGTTCACAAAATTGACGTCAGACTCGCTTTGTTTAAAATCTTGAAAGTACAATTTTCTGAAACGGCTAAGGCCACCTGAAGCTATAAACATTTGATTTGCTGCGTGATTATTTGAATTCCAATTCATCGATTTTAAAATTGTTTTTAAATTTTGCGAGGCAACGAATATTTTTTGTACAGGTGCCGTCGGTTTAAATTCGGTCGACGGAAGATATGAAATGTTTTCAACTTTTAGAACTGGATTGTTAAAAAGCTCTATGCCATTTGTAGCCGCCAGCTTATAACTTTGTTTATAACTTTTTAAAATTTGGGCCATTTGACGTAATTCGGCCTGAACAATTTCTGGCTTAGGGAAAATCATTTCAGCCTTCAATATCAGCGGTTGAATTAAAAGTTTTCCGACACGAAAGCCTTTTTTAGCGTCGGTGTCATATAAAAATTTGACGTTTTCGTCGAAAGTTAGATTTTGAATTTTCGTGACATGCATTTCATTTAATTTTGAAATAATCATATGCATTTTAAAATTATTGAAATAGGGGTCATGCGAACCCTGAATATGTACATCAAATAGATCTGCAGCAACAGGGGCCACATAAATTTGAGTATAAAATTTAGATTCTAAATTAAAGCCTGTGGCGGCCATTAGGGATGTATAAATTTTTGAAACCGAGGCTATTGGCATGAGTTTATCTATATTTTTTCCGACAAGTTCAAGCTTGTCATCGGACATTGAACACGAACTTGCCATTGTCGCAGCAAGCCCTGTTGTGGCGATAATTGATGTGAAGGCAGTCAAAAAGACCGACCTTAAACTGTGTTTTAAAGTTCTTTGCATAAACGTCCACCTATTCCAATAAGGTACAGGTTTGCAAAAATGAGGGCCTATTTAAAACAAATATGATGGCTTTGACAGCAAAAGTGTCAAATGTGTATCATTTTGAGCTGAAAATTGTTTTACACAGACTAGCCAAGATAGATGTTCTTTGGGTGACTAAAAGATTCTCTTATGCCGCACAGTTTACTGTCTGAATTAGGGCCAGATCCATTAAAATTTCTTTGCACATTCAAATATAAAACCTAAACTTAATTTAAGAAAAATGTTATTAATCTGAAGTCCGATTAACCTAATGTTTTTTAACTTGGGTCACTGTGCTAACTTAGTTTTCTTAGGTTGGCCCTATCCAAGGTAACATTTCACGGAAGGAGTTCTCAAATGGCAAACAACCAAACTCAACAACTACCCCTACTTCCTCTGCGTGATCTCATTATATTCCCGCATATGATGATGCCACTTTTTGTAGGTCGCGAAAAAAGTATTAACGCTTTAGAAGACGCCATGAGCAAGCAAACTGACATCGTTCTAGCAGCGCAAAAAGATGCAAAAACAAATAACCCTGAAGAAAAAGATATTTATTCCATCGGAACTGTGGGCACAATTATTCAATTGCTGAGGCTGCCGGACGGCACTGTGAAGGTTTTAGTTGAAGGTAAGCGTCGTGTTCGCATTAAAGGTTTTGTGCCTAACGAGGGCCACTTTGTTGTAAATTGTGAAGTGATCGACGAAGGCGTCGATAATCAAACAGAGGCCTCGGCCCTTGTGAGGTCTGTCAAGTCAACTTTCGAAACTTATGTTAAGTTAAATAAACGCATCCCACCTGAGATCTTAATGCGCGTATCAAGTATTGAATCAGCAGGCGAGCTGGCAGATATTATCGTTGCGCAATTAAATCTTAAACTTGAAGACAAACAAGCGGTGCTTGAAATTTTAGACCCAACAAAGCGTCTTGAGCACTTATTAAATTTAATGACGGGCGAAATTGAAATTCTTGAAGTCGAAAAGAAAATCCGTACACGCGTTAAAAAACAAATGGAAAAATCGCAAAAAGAATACTATTTGAACGAGCAAATGCAAGCCATTCAAAAAGAACTGGGCGATAAAGATGATTATCAGGCTGAAATCGAAGATCTTGTTGTTAAGTGCCGTGATAAAAAAATGCCACAAACAGCTAAAGATAAAGTAAATAAAGAAATTAAAAAATTAAAAATGATGTCGCCGATGTCAGCGGAAGCCACTGTCGTTAGAAATTATATCGATTGGATTTTATCGCTACCTTGGCAAGATTATTCTGAAGATCGTCATGACGTAAAAAATGCGAAGAAAATTTTAGATCACGATCATTGGGGCTTAGAGAAAGTCAAAGAGCGCATTTTAGAATACCTTGCAGTTCTTTCTTTATCAAAAACAATGAAGGGACCAATTATTTGTCTGGCTGGCCCTCCGGGGGTTGGTAAAACTTCTTTAGCCAGATCAATTGCCGAATCACTAAATCGTCCGTTTGCCCGAATTTCATTGGGTGGCGTACGTGATGAGGCTGAAATTCGTGGTCATCGTAAAACATATGTCGGCGCAATGCCCGGTAAAATCCTACAAGCATTGAGAAAAGTTGATAAAGGTAACCCAGTTCTTTTATTAGATGAAATCGATAAAATGGCGAATGATTTTAGGGGCGATCCAGCCTCTGCCATGCTAGAAGTTTTAGACCCCGAACAAAATTCGTCATTTTCTGACCACTACTTAGAAATCGAATATGATTTATCAAATGTGATGTTTGTGGCAACTGCAAATAACTTAGGAAATGTTCCCAGGCCATTATTGGATCGTATGGAAATCATTTATCTTGAGGGTTATATTGAACAAGAAAAATTTCATATTGCTAAAAATTATTTAATACCGAAACAGCTCGAAAGCCATGGTCTTAAAGATTTTAAAATCACTGTTCAGGATAAAGCTGTTCGCGATGTTATCAGATATTATACGCGTGAATCGGGTGTGCGAAATTTAGAGCGCGAATTTGCGAATGTCTTCCGTAAAGTCGCAAAAGATATTGTAATGTCAAATTCGATCGAAGAATTCAAAAAAACCGACGTCAAGACGACAGCCGCAAAAATTAAAGGAAAGTCTAAGTCTGCGGCGAAAACGAAATTGTCTAAAAAAGATTTAGGTTATGTGATAACACCAGAAAAAATTGTCGAATTGATTGGGCCGCATAAAAATCGTCACGGCGAAATTGAAAAACAAAATGAAATAGGCCTGACGAATGGTATGGCCTGGACAGAAGTTGGCGGTGATCTTTTAGCCGTCGAAGTGAGCGCGGTTCCTGGTAAGGGCAAATTTACAGTCACCGGTCAATTGGGTGATGTGATGAAAGAATCTTGCTCGGCTGCAATGTCGTATGTCAGATCACGCGGACCACTTTTTGGATTTGATAAAGAATACTACGCAAATATCGATGTGCATATTCACTTTCCAGATGGAGCAACGCCGAAGGATGGGCCTTCGGCGGGTATTGCATTAACAACATCGATTGTTTCTGCGCTGACTAAAATTGCTGTGAAAAGAACAGTGGCGATGACGGGCGAAATTTCTTTACGTGGTAAGGTTTTACCCATTGGTGGATTGAAAGAGAAAATTTTAGCGGCTCATCGCGGTGGAATTAAAACGATTATTTGCCCGAAAGAGAACGAAAAAGATCTTAAAGATATTCCGAAAGAAGTATTGAAAGAATTAAAAGTGATTTTGGTTGATCATGTTGATCAAGTGTTGATTAACGCTTTGGACATTAAAAACCCAAAAGAACTGTTCAAAGCCCAAGCCGGCCGCGAACTAGGCATCAAAGCCCAATACACCGGCCAACAAGTTCACACTACCCACTAGGCTTTAAGGTTTAAGGTAGCTGGCACTTTCAGAATCCGAA
>JAYVKY010000206.1:0-3273 GCA_043767965.1 Pseudobdellovibrionaceae bacterium | reverse complement strand
GGTCGCATGCGCAATGCATTTTTAATCAGATCACGGATTGTAACAGCATTTGTACCTTCCATAGATGGCGGACGAGTTTCAAGCCTGACAACATGCTCTTGCATCATTTGCAATTCGGCAGCGTCTTCGACGGTAATGACCCGCTCATGAGCAGGGATAAATTGTGAAATCATATTTAATAGGGACGTCTTACCAGAACCAGTACCACCGCTGATAACAATATTATAACCGTATTCAACTGAAATTTTTAAAAAATCAAGCATGTTCAAAGTTGCACTTCCATAATCGACATACTTTTGTGGATTAATGCCGCCTTTTTTAAATTTTCGAATAGTCAACGCTGGGCCATCGATCGCCAAGGGCTCAATCACGGCATTCACACGACTGCCATCTTTTAATCTGGCATCAACGTAAGGTGTTGCATTATTAATTTGTCGACCTAATGGGGTCACAATACGTTCGATGATTCTGCGCAAATGATCATTTGACGTAAAGGTCACACCGCTTAATTGAACGCGACCACCTTTTTCAATAAAAATTTTCTGTGAACCATTCACCATAATTTCTGAGATTGATGGGTCTGCCAACATGTCCTCAAGCGGACCCAAACCCAAAGCTTCTTCAAGAACATCTTTTACAAGTTTTTGACGTTCATCTCGTGCAATATCAGGTGCTTCTTTATCAACAATTTGGCCAATATCGCGCATCGTTTTATCGCGCACTTCTTTTTCTTTGCTTTCGCTGTTACCAGCGTCTGCCAAAATCTTTTTTAAATCGACAGTGCGAATTAATTCGGAATGGACCCGCAATTTTAATAAAGTTTTCGCGTCATAACCATTTGGATTACTTGTCGTAGCCGTCATTATAGTACCAGCAGGCACGGATGCCGTTGCGGGCTTAGGCTTTTGTAAAGATTTTAGTTTTTGTAAAGTACCACCTGATAATTTGCGAACAAAATCAAAATAAGCCGATGAAATAGGTGATTTTGGATTTGTCACAACAAAAGGTTTTGATTGGGTTAATGACGCCATTGTTGTTGGCTCATCCGACGGAATAATTCCTAACGGTAGCAAACCCAAATGCTGACCAATAACCTGCGGTTGAAGACCCGCAGTATTAAATTTATTTAGCACCAATTGAAACATTTCTTTAGGGTACGTTTGCGTCAATAAATCATTTATCAATCGCTGAGTTTGCTGCACGACCAAAATTTCTGGTGTTGCAACAATCACAATGCCCGTTGCATCTTGTAAGATTGCTGTTTGCATCGGCCCAATATCGTTACCGCAATCGACGATAATAAATTTAAAACTTCGCGAAAAATATTCGATCAATTTTGATAAGTTATCTGGTGGAACACTTAAAATTTCTTCAGGTCCACGCACAGCGCCTACGAATGAAAACCCTGCCGGATGCGTTGTCACAATTTGTTGTATGGGTGTTGCGGCCAATGATTGTGTCGAATTTGCAAGTTCACGTAAAGTTTTATTTGGCTTTAATCCTGTTATAATATTTTGATCACCAACACTTTTTGTATCACAATCAATCAACAAAGCTGGTATGCGCAGTTCGGCCGTTAATGCCGCAACAAGGTTTGCCGCGAAAACAGATTTACCCACGCCGCCTTTACCGCCAACAATCGCAAGCATTACGCAATTCGGATTTAATGCCATATGAAAACCTCAATCCTGATATTTTATCACATTTATGTATCGGTGGTTTCTTGTATCAACTTGATACGACGAAGGTCTAATCTGGTCTAGACTTCGGTGGATAACCTAAGGCTATTCTTTCATCCTAAATTTTTTCTTGATCTGTTCAACCCCAGCACTGGCTGATGATTTAATAATTGGCGTCACGAAAACCACAAAATTGCCGTTTGATTTTTCATATTTCTTACCTTGATTCAAAGTAATAATGGCTCCGTTGGTATCGGTCGGGCCGCCGTAATCATTGGCACTTTTTTTGTTGATAATTCCGCCGAAGGCCGCGCTTTGACGGTCGCGCACAGAAATTTTTGTCACAACAGATGTTGTTGGCGCGATAGAAGCTCCGCCCGCCGGAGTTGTATTTACATTTAAATTCATTTCAATTAAACCTGATCTTTCAGATTTAATTGTTGGTGTCACTGACATACTTAATTGTGCCGACGAACCTGCTGCGGGGGCTGCACCACCTGCTGCGGGGGCTGCACCACCTGCTGCTGGCGCATTTGATGTTGCGCCAGGATTTACGTTAAATGTTCGATTTATGCTGGCTGGGCTTTTATCTTGGGTTAAAACTGACGCTGTATCAAGTACGCGCAAAAATCCATGATTTCGTGCCCAGTTGATTTTTGGCAAAAGATTGTCGATCAGGCTGATTGTTTCGCCAAATGTTGTTGGCGCCCGCTGGCCAGCGCCGCCGCCCGAATTACTGATCGTACTAAGTGATGGTGAAAATTTAAATTGAAAACTTTTTAAATAACGGTCACTAAATTCAACAAAGTGTAAAACCACCTGAATCATTTTTGGCGGTGGTTCGACTTTGTCTTCTTGTTTTCGAATTGTAATTAAATTAATTATTAAACTGTCGCCACCGCCAGCGACCCTGCGGCCCTTAATTTCAACGTTATCAAGGCCTTCAACTTTATCGGTAACAACATCTGGTAAATATAAATTCACAATATCGGACACACGCTGTTTTTCTTCGGCGCTGTTGACTTGGCCTTCAAGCTTGATAAAATCGCCTACCGCACTGATTGAAACTTCTGGGTTATTAACATCGTGAGCAATATATTCGACAATTTTTTTTCGCGCCAGCGGACTTAATGTGACAAGGCTTTTAGCGACGTCGGGCCCAAATTGTTTTAAAACATTTCCAATACGAATAAGATCTTTTGGCAACAAGACAAAGCCGTCTAATAAAATTTTACTGTTAACGATTTTGTATTCCACGCCCTCGATGTCAGCCAGTAACGCCTGAATTTCACGAAGATTTTTTTCAACATCTTGTTTTCTGATGTCAAAACGAATTTCTAAATAAATCTGACCTGTTTTTTTATTGTGTACAGTAATGATGCCATTACCTTCTTTGGTTGGTAAAATTCGAAAAGTGTCTGTGCTTTTAATTCTTTGCATTTCGAAATATTCCACGTTGCCTTTAAAGTTTAAGGGCACATTCGGAATTAGAAATTCTTCGTCATGCTTAACGCCGGCAATAAGGCTTAGATGTCTGCGAATTCGTCGTTTGTTCGGTTCGCCATTTAATAGTTTCAGCGTTTGACCGCCACCC
>JAYVKY010000205.1:0-16910 GCA_043767965.1 Pseudobdellovibrionaceae bacterium | reverse complement strand
CAGTTTAGAAAAAAAATCTGCTTAGAATTTAGATTTTACAAAACTAGATTCCGATAAACTCGCTGCTATTCGATTGGACCTTGAAAAACAAGGTCGCCCCATCAGAACATACGATATACTAATTGCAGCACATGCATTGAATGAAAATTTAATTTTAGTTACTAACAATGAGCGTGAATTTTCGAGGATCAAAGGTTTAAAAATCGAAAACTGGGTTCAATAAATTATTTTTCAACCAACATTTCGACAACCGATAATAGCAATCGAATTGTTGTTTTTTTCAATATTCACAATATATCCTGACGTCATTTTGTGTTGTGCCTGAAAATAAATTTTATTGGATGAATCCACAATAATGCTCAGTCCTTCGGGCCCAGCCCCAGTACGCTGACCTAAATCGTTACCTGAAAAATTAGCTTGAATCAGTGGGCGCTGCCATTTTGAACAATTTGTAAATACCTGATTATCTTTTTCTGACCAATTGAAGTCTGTCGTCCAACCCCAATATCCGGGCCAAATAATAAAATCAATACTGTCATCCACATAGGCCCATGGATTTTCTTGAGCTTCTTTACAAATCAACAGGCCATATTTAAAGCCATTAATGTCAAAATTTTTAGTCAGTAGATTTTCTGGCACTGAAAAAAAAGATTTTTCAGAATCAGTTAATCCAATTTTGTAAAACTGCATTTTTAAATTTTTATTAAAAATAAACCCTGAATTAAAAATTTTATTATTTTCAAATATCGCCGTCGGCAATACAATTTGAACATTATTTTCATTCGACCAACTTTGAATTTCTGCCAGGAACGGTCGCGATAATTCAGGTGTACTTTCTTTCATTTTTGAAGAGAACCCAGACAGCGCACATTCGGGAAAAACAATTAAATCAACCCCTGCATTTTTAAATAAATCCAAAAAATTCATGATCGATAAAAAATTTTTTGCGATATCCAAAGAATTTAAAGTTTGGGCAACTCCGATTGATAATTTCATTTTTAAGCCTATTTCCCCATCACTGAAAAATACATCGGCCCAAACCCCGCATGATCTGGCAAAACTTGATAACCAAATTCTGTTTTTTCCAATTCAATAATCCCATCCAAAAAATCAGGGCGTAAAATCTTCACAGTACGACGTTTAATTAATTTCCTGACAACATCATCATTTTCCAAAGGCGAAATTGAACACGTTGAATACACAATACGACCACCCAATCGGCAGGTCAGCCACGCCGATGACAACAATGAATATTGCCTGACGGCTAAATTTTGGCTTCTACGAATCGTCCACATTTCAAATTCAGATTTATTTTCCAGTAAATGGCGTTCGCCTGAACAAGGAACGTCGGCCAAAACTCGGTCAAAATAATCTGGCATTTTTAAACCATATTGATTACCGTCTTGGCCTTTGACAAAAATATTATTACGCTGTGACATCGGAATATATTCTTTGAAAACGCGGACCAAACGTTCGCGTCTGGAATTTGAAAATTCATTACTGATCAATTCGCCTGTTGAATTTAAGGCCTCGGCTAAAATCAAACTTTTACCACCCGGAGCTGCGCACAGATCTAGTATTTTTTCATTTTGCTGAACCTCTAAGGCTTGTGCCACAATAATGCTGGCGGGATCCATTTTGTAAAATTCTGAAATTTCTGGTTCTGAATTAAAAAATAAATTTTTTCGTTGAATATGTTTGATATCAATTTTTAAAGATTCAAGAATTTGGGACCAACGTTCTTTGTAAACAGAACTGAAATAATCTTCGAATTTTTGATTCATCATTTGTTTCCGAACTCGCAAATAAATTCAGTACCCTGATCAGATGATTTTAGGATCACTCGCCCACCATGGTTCATCATTTGATGTTTGACCAAAGCAAGCCCCAGCCCTGACCCGCCCTGATTGCGCGAGCGGCCTTTATCAATCCTATAAAATCTTTCAAAGATTCGATCTTGATATTCTTTCGGTATCCCTGGCCCTGTGTCTTTGACAGATAAAAATATATGATCTGCTGATTGTGACCACCAAACAAAAATTGTTGGCGCCTGTGGGCCAGAATACCTGATCGCATTAACAATCAAATTTCGAAGTATTTGCCGAAGGCCACTTTCTTCAGCCCAAATAATTTGAGTATCAAATCTGCAGACAATTTTTTTATTATTCATCGAAAGAACTGAATCAAATTCTGTGACAACAGATTCTGTTAATTCTTGAATTTTAATTTGTTCTTTTTGAATTTGATGAGAATTTTCAAGTTTTGAAAGATTCAATAAATCATCAAGTAACAAAGTCATATTTTGTGTGCTTTCAACTATGGGCTGGATCAGGCTTTGCAAATCATTTCTTTCAGTTTTCATTTTTTGCAATAAAAGATCTGAAAACCCCTTGATCACTGTTAATGGTGTACGCAGCTCATGTGAAGCATTGGCGACAAAATCAACCCTGATTTTGTCGATTTTCAGCGCTTCAGATAAGTCATAAAATACGCCCATCGCCCACTTTTGATTTTCATCAAGTACTGGCAAAGGGCTAATAAAAATTTCAAACTGTTCCGATGTTGATTTAATTATTTTTTGATCTTCGAAAATTTTTTTGAATGAATTAATGACTTCGGGCTGTCGAATAATATCTTGTAAATAAATATTGGTTATTTTTTGTGTTGATATATTTTCAGACCAATGAAATAGCTGCATAAATCTAGAATTGAATGAAATGATTTTCAAATTTTGATCAACGGTTACGATCCCCTCTTTCAAGCCAGAAAAAACTGTTTCATAGGCTTTTTGTTCATCATTAGAGTTTTTCTTAAGCCTTAAATATTTACGACGCAGACTGGATGAGGCCCGTTCGAGGTCAGAAAAAAATTCATCTGATGATTCAAAGACATCACTAGGTTTGTCGAGTGCGATTTCATCGGCGCGCATGACCAAAAGCATTTTTTGAATTTGTTGGTTTATTTTATTTTTAAATATAAAGTAACAAATCGCATAGGCAGCCGCAAATAAAATGACTGCACTAGTGATATATAAATAAATCATTCAGACATCACCCGATAACCAACGCCACGAATGGTTTCGATATGATCACTCCATGAACCTAGTTTTTTTCTAAGGGCAAAAACATGTGTATCAATTGTTCGCCCAGTCACTGAAACATCTTGGCCCTGAATCAAATCTATCAACTGATCGCGGGTCAATACCCGCCCTTGTGACTTTAATAAATATCCTAATAATTTAAATTCTGATGGCGTTAAATGTATGGCTTCATCATTTAAGGCAACATTGATTTTTGAAAAATCAATGCTTAAACCAAATAAGGTGATGACCTCGTTTGAGTTTTTTGCATCTTCTTGTGTGACTTTTCGATTCAAAATGTTTCGAATGCGAGCCTTTAAAATTTGTATATCAAAAGGTTTCGTCACATAGTCATCAGCGCCGGCGTCGAGTCCCTGAATAACAGATTCCGGATCTGATTTCGCAGTCATCATCAAAAATGAAGCTTTGGCATTTTCTGAATTCGATTTTTTAATGGCACGTAAAAAATCGATACCCTGCTCGCCCGGCAGCATCCAATCCAATAATACAAGATTATATTTTTGCTTTTGAAATAAAATACGGGCCTGTTCACAGCTTTCGGTTTGATCAATTTTCAAATTGTATTTCTGAAAATATTCATCTGACAGAGTTATTTTTAATAACTCTGAGATTGAAACTTCATCTTCAATAATTAAAACAGAGCTAGCTTGCACCATGACGAAGATCTTTTCCGGTGAATGCAAAAATCACATCTTCGGCGATGTTTGTGGCATGATCACCTAGTCGTTCTAGGTTACGTGCTATCAAAATCAGATCAAGACAAGATTCGGTTAGGCTGGGGTTCTGCTTAATTATTGCAATGCTGTTTTTGACAACTAAATTTTTAAGCTCGTCAACGTCGTCGTCCATTTTTAATATTTTTTCAGCGGCTATAGCATCAAGACGCACAAAGCAATCTAGCGAACCTTTGACCATTGCACGAGCAGAGATAGACATTTTTTCGATATCTGAAAAACTAATGTTTTGTCCACGTCCAATAATATCTTTTCCTAAGTAGGCCATATTAACGCATTGATCGCCCATTCGCTCAAGATCAGTGTTCATTTTAACTATAGACAAAATAAGACGCAAATCTTTGGCCACTGGGCCCTGTTTCGCTAAAACATTCAAGCAAGCATTATCAATCCTAATTTGCATGTCATTGACGCTTTTTTCGATATCATGAACCGATGCGAGCAGGCCTAAATCATGCTTAAACAGTCCGTCCATCACCGTTCCGAGCGCTTTCTCGACAAAGCCACCCATTTCAAGCATTAATTTTTTCAATTCTTCAAGTTGGTTATCAATATTTCTTTCCATAATTAAGCATACACAGAAAATTGCTAGACTGTCATTGCAATGAAATGAAAAAAAAGCTTAAATTACTCTATGCGTATAAGTTCTATAGATGTCGGTTCTAACGCCATTAGGCAGGTTATCGTGGATGTTCAGCCTTCAGGTCAGTGGATCACTTTGAAGAAATTCAGAGCCCCGTTAAGGCTTGGAAGTGATGTGTTTAATAAAGGCTTAATTCAAGTCGATACCCAGCTTGAATTAATCGAAGTTTTTAAAAAAATGGCCAAATTAAATAAGAAATTTAAGGCCGAGAAAGTGATTGCCCTAGCCACCAGTGCTATGCGAGATGCAAAAAACAGCAAAACGATTATCAATAAAATTAAGAAAATAACAAAAATCACAGTTCAGACAATTTCAGGCCAGGTCGAAGCCGAACTGATCAGACAATCTATTTTAAAATCTCAGATTGTTAATTTTAAAACGGCACTGCTTATTGATATTGGCGGTGGCAGTGCCGAATTTTCAACGATGAAAGATCATAAAATAGTTTCATCGCAAAGCTTTCCCTTGGGTGTGGTTAGACTTTTAAATTTAACCAAAAAAAGAAATAAAACTGTCGCAGAAATTGCAAAGCCTTTTTTAAAAAGAGTCAAATTACAGAATAAAATTAAAAATATCGAAATCGCAATTGGCACAGGTGGCAATTTTGATGCTTTATCTAAATTGAAATTGCAATTATTAAAAAAAACACCCAATACGAATTTGACTAAATCTGAAATTGAACAAATTTTTAAAATATGGAAGAGCTTAAGCTTAGATCAAAAAGAAAGCTTAAATATCCGCCGTGACCGCATTGATGTTTTAAGATTAGCGATAGAGCTCATTTTAGAAACTTTGACTTTATTTCACATTGAAAAGGTGAAAATTCCTTTAACGGGCCTTAAAGAGGGCGCAATTTATAACGCCTTTGAATAATTTATTTTTTCGAGCGTTTTAATTTTTTATAAATTTCGTCGTCATTTCGTTTCCCGATGAAATCAATAAATACTGTCTCATCTTTGATGTAGAAAACAATTCTGTATTCACCAGAAGTCGCTCTTTTATACGGGGCATGACCTTTTAGATTTGAAATATCACTTTGATTTTCGTTCATGCGAATTTCATGAATTTTCAGAGCTAGTTGTTTTTGAATTTTGGCAGGATATTTTTCAATATCTTTTGACGCCGATTTTGAAAACTCAATCCTTAGCATTCAGCATCCGCTCGAGCAAAGCCTCTGAATTATTTTTTCCAATATATCCCTCTGTAGACGCTTGCTTTGCTTTTGCAGCTAACCAAGAATCCTCTAGGGCCATTAATCGGTGATATTCTTCAATAGAAATAACAACAGCAACCTCTTTGTTATTACGAACAATTTTAACAGGCGCTGTTCTTGAATCATCAATCAACTCACCAAAATGATCTTTAGCTTCGGTCGCTGTATATTTATTCATAGGCACCTCCTGCCACCAGCTTAGCACGATAAAGCTATTTTAGTCAAATCAGCTTTATTTACTATATCAAAGCTTCTATAATTGATTTAACACTAATAATCTCTGGAGTTACTGAGAGATGTATATTATTTTTTGATAAGTTTATTATGGTTTTCCGTTGACCCAAAGTCTAGGAAGCTGGTTTATTTTTGTCTATAGCCAAAAATAAGGGAGGCTAAATGCGAATCATTATTTATATTTTTTTTGCTACCTACTCGGTCAACAGTTTCGCAGCGCCAAAAATATTTTTTACGACAGCTGTTCCCTATGATAACATGTGTGCACGTGGATTTAAATATTCAAATTCAAATCAAAAAACAGATTCCCATCAAGTCAAACAATCCTGGATTTTTGAGCTGAATGCTAGGCTTTCTGAGTTTCAAAAAATATGGGATACCGATTCGCCAAATTTATTTAAAATTTTAGTCACTGAATTTAAAAAAGATTTTTTAAGAACCGAATATACAGCAGCGCTTTCTGCCTGTGCAGATGCTCCATCAATGCCCGAACCCTTGGTATTAAATGTTTCCAGATACCTAAGGTCTTATATGCCTGCCAATAAAAAACCTAAAGACATGTCTGAATTTGTCGATCTGCCATTTCATGAACTTTTACATATTTGGCTTGATGAAAATTTTAAAAAAACATCTCCAATCAAAAATAAATATAAAAATGAACCGATCACAGTTGTAAATCACATTCATCTTTTTGCTTTGCAAAGTTTGATCTATGAAAAATCAAATAACGCTGAACTATGGAAAAAAGTTCGTCAGTTTTATTTCAAGAAAGGTGGCGGCTATCAACGCGCTATTGAAATATTAGATAAAGAACGTCGAAAGACGATTTTAGCAGAGCTTCTACCTTAACATATCATCTTATTCTTCTTCTGTAACCAAATCATCTTCGGTCAATGTCATTTTCTGCATCGCTTTTGTCATCATATCAGCTTGCACTCCCAAAGATACCGAGTTGATGGCTTTTTTTGTATAACCACCATCAGAATTCATCGTCCACGTTTGCGCCTTATCATTCCAATAACTTTGCATGATATCCCATAATTTTTCTTTGGCCTGTTTGTCATAGATCGGACTAATCGCCTCGACCCTGGCATGCAGATTTCGGTACATCCAGTCCGCAGAACCAATATAAAAATCGCCATCAATTGGATTCTCGTGACCATTTCTGAAATAAAAAATACGTGAATGTTCTAAAAATCGGCCAATCGTTGACTGCACTTGAATATTCTCACTGAGGTTTTTTGTGTTCGGCTTAATGCAACAAAAGCCACGAACAATCATTTGAATTTGTGTACCGGCTTTTGAGGCCTCGTACAGACATAATGAAATGTCGTTTTCTTCCATATTATTACACTTCATCATGATTTGCGCAGGTCGTTTATTCTTCGCATGTTCTGCTTCGCGCATGATAAGATCTTTAAATTTTTGAAACATGTTAATTGGCGCAATCAACAAATGTTGATAATCAGATTTTAAAGATTTTCCTGTTAAAAAATTAAAAAGCTCTAAAATTTCGCGCGTGATATTTTCGTTTGCGGTCAATAAGCCAATATCAGTATAAAATCTTGATGTCGTCACATTATAATTTCCCGTACCAATATGAGCATACGTTCTGACTTTGTTATTTTCACGACGAACCACAAGACAGGCTTTGGCATGCGTTTTAAAACCCACAACGCCGTATACAACATGAACGCCGGCATTTTCTAGCTCTTGCGCCCAGTATATATTACGCTCTTCATCAAAGCGTGCTTTAAGCTCGATCAAACAAGCCACTTGCTTACCTTCTGCCGCAGCATCGATCAGTGCCTTAATAAACGGGCTGTTATCGCCAGTACGATACAATGTCATTTTAATTGCAAGTACGTCAGGGTCAGTCGCGGCCTCGGTAATAAATCGTTCTACGGATGATGAAAAACTTTCGTAAGGGTGATGTAATAAAATATCTTGCTTGCGTATATGATCAAAAATTGAAACCTGGTCAGACAAAGCTTGTGGAACAACTGGTGACCAAGCCGGAAATTTATGCTGCGGCCAAAATAATTTTTGATTTAACAACGAGAAATCAGAAATATCAAAATCTGATGGCATATCATAAAGATCTTCTTCTTTAAGACCTAATTCTTTGACTAAAAAATTTTTTAGCCAAGGATCAGTACAAGGGCCGACCTCAAGACGTACAATTTCTGCAAAACGACGTTGCCTAAGTTCTTCTTCGATCATCGCCAAAAGATCTTCAGCATCATCGTCTTCGCGATCTGAATCTGCATTTCTTGTTACTTTAAACAAAATACTTCCAGTCACTTTCATCGCCGGAAACAAATCATTGACGTAGGCCTGAATGACTTCGATCAGATGAATATATTGGTTGGATTCTTCGATTTGAATCCATTGATCAATCAGTTTTGGGATTTTCACCCGTGCAAATATTTTTTCGTCATCACTTGATTTATTCTGTGTCAAAGAGACACCCAATGATGTCGATAAATTAGATATAAATGGAAATGGATGCCCTGGGTCAACAGACAAGGGTGTAAGAATTGGAAATATCTGAGATAAAAAATAATTTTTAATAAATTTTCTCTCAGTCGGCTTCAGTTGATGGAAATGAATAATTTTAAAATCGTTTTTTGAAAGCTCGATTAAAATTGATTTCACAAGTTGACTTTGTGTCTCAAGCATTTGTGGTAAAACTTTTGAAATTAGAGCCAATTGCTTTTTGGGCGGATGACCATCAGAGGACTTAGGACTTAAACCATAGGCAATTTGACGTTTTAGGCCTCCGACGCGTTTCATAAAAAACTCGTCAAGGTTCGAACTTGAGATTGACAAAAACTTCATACGCTCAAGCAAAGGGTTTTTCATGTCGGCCGCTTCAAATAGTACGCGTAAGTTGAAATTCAGCCAACCCAGTTCGCGGTTATTAAAGATTGCAGACGTTGATTTGGTAAATTCACGTACTGAAACTTTTCTTTTTTTACGAACTTTTTTTTCAACGATTTTTTTTGCCATGGTATCTCGATTTGATACAATATTATCATTAATTACCCATTGATACAGACAAAATTTTTGATACGTAGACCGAGGTCAAGATCTTGTCGTATTCATCCGATAAGTCCCCTATGAATGGATCACTTGCAAGATATCATGCCCGCAGCCCAAGGTATACCCTTGATACCCAAGACAATCATCTAGTCCGTTATTCGGGTGCAGAACGATTTAGTTGGGAAGAAAAAACTGAACTAAAAAATATTTCCCTGACCGGTCTTTCCTTTATCGCCTCGTGCGATTTATCTCCGCAGCTTGGTGAAATTATTAAAATACAATTTGCGGTACCCAGTTCAGAAATGATGGCTTGCTACGGCGTCGTCACACGGATTGAACAGACCAGTGAATTTGAAAATGAAATTGCCTTGCACTTTTATAAATTAGATCGTGTCCAAAGAATTAATTTGGTTCAAGGTTTGGCCCAGAAAGTTGTCATTGAAGGTGGGAAGTCTGATTTTTCAAAGACAAAATCAATCTCGCTGGAACGAAAAATTTTTGCAGGAATTTTTATGGTTTCGGCGGCGCTTTTATGGATTACAGCGATTAAAATTTTTTGGCTTTAATTAAAGGCTTGATTCTTCAATCATTTTTTTAACAGTTTCTATTTCAACGACAGTCGGTTCGCGCTGATTTTTATCTTTAAACTGAATGACAAAGTTATCAAATCTTTTCTGTTTGTTCATGTCACCATAGTTGACCGTTGCCATATCATTAACTTGTTTTAAAACAGGTTTTAACATCTCTGTGAAATGCTGTTGACCTTTAATCATGGCATCGTTATAAATGTAAAATGTATAAGCTGGCAATCCCGCGAAAATAGCGGTCACAAGAATCCAGTTGTAAGATTTTGAAAATAAATTAAAATAATTTTTAAACTGTGCTTGCTTGGTGTAAAAAGACAATGCTTCTTTGTTGGCCTCAATGCCAGACCATGCAACTTTCATTGCTAGCTCAGTTGGCAAAACTGCACCATTAAGCTTTGGCATAACTATGTAAGCATAAGACCAGCGCATATAAATATCTTTAAATGGCGTCATAACGAAGTCAAAAATTTTTCGTTTTGTTGTTTGTGTGGCTTTTGAATTTACATCAAATAAAAAATTTTCTAAACCCTTAGCTAGAATAGAATGCTGCGCTTGGCGGTATAAAATTTGATCTTTTTGACTTAGCGTCCTTACAACATTAGGGTCACTTAAAATAGTAAGCCGTTCAAGTTTTAAAGCTAAATTTTCAAAGTCATAGCTGTCAAACGAATCCGCATTTTTAAATTGTTTCAATATTTTTCTAAGTTTATAAGAATGGTATCTGGCAATAATTCGTTCCGAAAAAACAAGTTTTGACAACTCTGGTTCTAATTTCAAACTGACTGATTTGTTGAATAAAATTTCATTTGATTGCTGATTTAACGAATCTAAGAACTCTGCATAGTAGGGGGTGCTTCCAATTTGCTGATCAGTGAACAAATTAATACAGCGAGCCCCCGTTTGGGCCTCGCTGTATTGAAAAAATCCTAATAAAAATAAAAGAGCAATGTATTTCACAAATTATTTAATTTCTTTTAATTTTCTATCCATCTTAGAAATTTCACTTTGTAAGTTAATGACTGTCCCATTTAATTTTGCTAGCGTTGTACCAACGACCTCGCGAGCTTCTGGCGAACCAAGGCTTAAAGCTAAGCCAAGAAAATCGGTTGCTGATGATAATCCAGTGGCTCCGGTGGCTGTTGATTTTGTCGCTGTAATACCTTTTTCAGTTGCTGATTTAACCATTGGTAAATATTTTTTAATGATACCATCGGTTTGGCGTGTCAGTTTCGGCGTAATTAGATGTAGGGCTAAATAAACGGCACTACCAAGAGCTATATAATCTTGTGCTGAGGCAGATTTGTCAATAATACGATCTGCCATTTGTCGACTTTCATTTAAATCAAGACTGATTTTATTTAATGATAGGACAGCTTCCCTCATTCCTGCACTCATATCTTTATTGTCAGCTAATATTTTCTGAGTAGCTTCGCTGACGATTTCGTTGACCTGTTGCGATGAAATATTTTTACCTTTATTGTAATGTCGAATAGCTACATTAATAATTGTTGATCCTGTTGCTATAGCCAGTCGCCATGTTGTGGCATCATTTTTTGATAAATGTAGGTAACTCATGCTTGTTGATAATAGGGCTAGTGCGCCCTGCAATTTATTGGTAATATCTAAAAACTTATCGTCTTCTTTTTTTGTTAACAATTGATTTAATTGCTTCGATAGTGCTTGAACGTCTTGTAACGTTTGCTTCAAATCATCTAATGATTTGACATCACTTTCGGCCAAAATTGCAGATAGCGCTGAAGTATCAATGGAATCCACGGTCACTGATTTGGCCATGGCCATTTGAAAAGTATTAAATGTGATCGTTGTTGATAATAAAAGTGCGACTGTTTTTTTGTTCATAGCAATTCCTTTGTTTATTTTGTTTTTGTTAACGAATGACAAGTCTGCTAGAAACGGTCCAACCGAGAAACAACCTATTCGTTTTTATAACCCTAAAATCACAAAAAGACGCAAACAGGCGCTCGGTGTCTCAACCTTAGACACCGTTTAGATACATTGTAACTTTCAAAATTTATATATTCGATGTCAACTGCGCCCAATTTTGCAAGCATGAATTCAGATGAAACTGACGTCGGTTATTATTTCAATATTCATGGCATTACCTCTTGGCACCTTGATCGGCTGCTCGGATAAAAATTTTTTAGATAAAACTAAAATCGACGGCAGCATTTTGATGGGTAAACCTGTTCAATATGCTGACCCGATCGCAAACCAAACAGTCCTGATTGCCCAAAATTTTGAATACAATAACCACAAGCCACTGTACTTTGGCTTCTGCAGTGGCGTGATCATCGATTCAAATACAATTTTAACGGCGGCACATTGTGCGCAAAACTTCAAAACATCGAAAGTTATTTTTAACCCTAATATGCATGCTGTGCCGGTCGCCAACCAGCAATTTTTCAACATCACAAAAGCCATTATTCATGAAAAATATGTTATAGGCTTAAAAAGTAAAAAAAATTTAAATTATGACCTCGCACTTTTAAAGCTCGACCGCCCGGTCACAAACTTTGTCGAAGATTCACTGAATTTAGATTCTATTCCCACATCACAACTGATCAATGAATCTGATTCTTTGCAACTTCAGCCCACAATTGCTGGCTTTGGTAAAAATCGCACGAATGAAATAATCAGCAATATGCCTGCAGAACCTATCACTGGTATTTTAGAAAAGGCCCACGTTAAATTTTCTGATGAACAATATTCAAAACCACTGATCAATATTGATCAGCACTTGAAACCCGGGGTTTGTTCGGGCGATTCCGGTGGGCCCTTATTCGTGTATAGAAATAATCAACTGTACTTACAAGGGCTTGCTGTGGCGGTGACAACATCAGACGACGATATTGCATGTACCACTTCTGGAATATTTTTAAATCTGGATTTTTTTAAGGAATGGATTTTTGAAAAACAAGAATTGCAATAATAATTATCTAATTCTTTTCAAAAACATTTTCCGAGATATATATTTAGCCCCGAAAGAACCGCTGACATCCGTCACCATTTGCAAATCCATCCACGTCAGACCCACTGATTGTAAATACTGAACTAATTTTACAAAAGCAAACTTTGAAGCATTCGGGCGTTTGAAAAACATACTTTCACAACTAAAATATTTTTTCGACTTTACGCCGTAAATTCCAGAAATCATTTCGCCGTTTTGCCAACATTCCAAAGACAAGGCACCGCCCTGTTTTTGCAATTCTAAATAATTTTTCTCAATTGCGCCGTTGATCCAACTGCCATGTTGCCCTGGACGTTTCTGTTTACGGCATTCTTTGATAACTTCCAAAAAATTTTGATTTATTGTGACTGTAATTAAAGATTCATTTTTTTTGATCCATTTTTTAAGGCTTGATGAAATATGTAAATCCTTGAAATCTAAAATGCCACGTTCTTCAGGTGAAAACCACAGTAACGGACAGCCCTCGTGGGGCCAGGGAAAAATTCCCAGTCTGTAGCTTTCAACCAAATTATCCACAGTCATCACTCCACCGACTAAGATAATGTCTTCGATCGTTTCCGTTGTTTCAGGATTCGGAAAAATAATTTTATTTTTAGTGTTATTTTGCACAGCAGACATCACATTTTTCACAATCTGCAAAAACCGTATGACCAAAATATTGATAGATGGCTTTCATCCGACAAACTTCGGTGTTTTCTGACCAGCGTAAAATCTCGAGCAATTTTTTTTGATGTTCTTTTTTTAAAGCATTTTGATCTTCTTCGATAAAGAATTGATCTTCGGGTGCTGATATGGCCTTGAAACCAAACTTAGTATCGACCTCTTCTAAACAGCCCCAGCGATTTAAAATTGAAACGGCTGCGTTGACCCGGAAATCTTTTCGATTTTTAAACACCATTTGCTCGCGCAAATAATCAAAGCCCTCGGTGCTGACTTGGACAAAGTTTTTTTCGATCAACAAATACACTTTACGGATAAATTCTGCTTCGGGATAGGCCCAATCTAAAAATTGCATTTGGATCGACACATCATCTTGATCGTAAAATAAAATGGCCTGTGCCGTTTGCCCGTCACGTCCACCGCGTCCGACCTCTTGAAAGTAGGATTCTATTGTCGATGGAATTTCAGAATGCAAAACAAATCTGATATCTGGTTTATCCACACCCAAGCCGAATGCTGGAGTTGCCAGTATCCAATTGATCTTGCCCGAAATAAAATCTTTTTGATTACGCCTGCGCACATGCGGTGGCAAATCACCGTTATATGTCGTAAATACGATATTTTTTCTTGCGATAAATTGGGCAAATTTGTCTAACGTATGAATCAATGTAAAATATACGATGCCTGAAACATTTTGATTGTCAGCCATAACCTTCATCATAGCTTCGAATTTTTCAGTTTCACCATACAGATCAATCACACTCAGGCTAAGTTCAGATCGCTCGATACCCCCCAAAATAAGATCTGTTTCGAAACTCAGTCCTAAAATTTGACAGATTTCTTTTTGTACGGGCGGTGTCGCCGTCGCAGTCAAAGCCAGAACCGTCGGAGAACCACAAAGTTTTTTAAATTCAGTAAGCCTTGCATAATCGGGTCTGAAATCATGACCCCACAAAGACGCACAGTGAGCCTCATCAACCACGAACAATGAAATTTTTAATTTTTTTATGACTTCGATAAAATCAGCTTTTTTAAATCGCTCGGGTGTGACAAATAAAATTTGATATTTGTTTTCAGATAAACCACGCAAGCGCTTTTGTTTTTCTTCAGCAGAAATCGAAGAATTAATAAACGTTGCACGCAGGCCTAGGTCTTGCGCCTTTTGCGTTTGATCCTGCATCAATGCGATCAGAGGCGAAATCACCAAAACTATTTCGCCAGGTTTCTGCAAAAATGCCATCATTTGATAGCACAAACTTTTACCCGTGCCCGTTGGCATCAACGACAATACGGAATTCCCGGATATCAATCGTTCGATCACGGGACGCTGTACGCCCCGGAATTGTGTAAATTTAAATTTTTCGAGAAGAATTTTTTCAAGCACGCGATTATTGTAATGTATTTTTTGAACGAATCAATGCCTTATTGACTTCAATATCTAGTCGTGATCAGACATCTAAAAGTAGTATCAATCTTCATTCAAAAATTTTAAAAAATTTAAACCGTCGATCGTTATTCCGATTGAAACTAATGGGAATTCATTTTCTGAATTTTTTTCTGAGTTTTTTGGCAAAATACTGCTGAATATTCCCATCACTTCGCCGGACGCGTTCAATATAGGCGAACCAGACATTCCCACAGAGCTATCATTTGTCATTAGCAATTTATAGGCTCCAGAAGCAGCGAATAAATAATTGTCAGGATTTTTGCTCAATTTTAAAAGTCTTTCTATGAATTTTGATTGTGTCTCAATTTCCCCTATTGTCCAAAAGTAGGTCTGTGTAGTTCCTGTTTTACTCAGATTTTTTATAATATTTTTTAAACGGCCCTCAGGCAATGGATAGCCTCCGATAAAACTACGCTGATCTTCAGAATGAATGACCTCATTAATATCGCTCTTTAGCCATGGAATTCCAGTTCCTAATTTTCGAGCGGTTTTTAAAAGAACAACGTCATTCCTGTAATTGCAACCACTTGACTCAATATCGTTATCGTCAATGACGCTTGCGAGTGAAACAAGAAACTGATCTGTCTTATAATTTAATTGAGCTCCGCCTTCTGTAAAGACTTTGATCGGTACAGGTATTTTTTTAATATTTTTTAATAACTTCTGCGAATTGTGACTCCAAAACATCAATTGTTTTTGGTAACGTATCCAACCGTCAATCACATGGCAGTTTGTCCATAATCCAGACCCTTCAGTATCTAAAAAACCAGTGGCTTGTAGACTCATTATCGGAAATGTACAGCTCTTTAAACCGGTATTAAGGCAATTGTAAATTGCCTTAATACCTTCAGCTTTAATATTTTCAGCTTTTAAGAATTCTTTTGCCTGACTTGTTTCTAGGGTTAAATACGCTGGCATTTCTAGCCTAAAAATAGAAGCCATTCTTTGTCGAACCGCTGCGGGCACGGCTTCTGAAGTTTTCAGGTGAAAGCCTTCATTGGCGACTGCTGTATTTAAAAATATATAGTAAACAAAAATTGGTACCCATTTTAAATATTTCATACCTATATCTAATGCAATTTAACATCCGAACATGACGTATTATATTGGATTTAACAATGTTGATATGTCTAAGCATTTTACATCGAAACGTAAAATGCTTTAGATGGATCAATTTGATACACTTTCTAAAACTGATTTTTCTCTAAAAAAGCGATCGGGTCGTCTTTAAATTCGGAATACAGGTCAACCTATCAAAAATTTTAATATTGCCTAAATAGCTAAAATTACAGATTTTTATCGGATTTATTTTTTTCATTTTTTGTTAAAAACAGATAAATAAACAATCCTCCAAGAGCCAATACAAATAACAGTGTAAGGCCCAACAGTATCGTTGCAAAAGTAAAGAAGTGACCGTCATCCATGCGGTTGACACTGCCACCGCTTGGAAACAACGTCAAAACGCAATTATCGCTCTTGTTTTGGGCATAAACACCCACCCCAAAGGCTAAAAATGTCACTGACTTATTTGCACCCGACAAAATTAAATGCTACACCCTAAGGCTTACTTTTTATTATTTTAAATAAAACAAAAGACAACCCTAAAAAAGGAACAGATATGTCAAAAGAATGGAACATAGAAAAAGTTCGAAATATTGGTATTTCGGCACACATCGATTCAGGCAAAACAACTTTGTCAGAGCGTATTTTATTTTACGGTGGTCGTATTCATGAAATTCATGAAGTTAAAGGTAAAGATGGCGTTGGCGCAACGATGGATTCAATGGATCTTGAAAAAGAAAAAGGAATCACAATTCAATCTGCGGCCACTCAGGTGCATTGGAAAGATCACACAATTAATTTAATTGATACTCCGGGGCACGTGGATTTCACAGTCGAAGTTGAACGTTCACTGCGCGTTCTTGACGGAGCCGTATTGGTTCTGTGTGGTGTTTCTGGTGTTCAATCACAGTCGATCACTGTTGACAGACAGATGAAACGTTACAATGTTCCACGTTTAGCTTTCGTTAATAAATTAGATCGTCAGGGCGCAAATCCATTTCGCGTTAAAGACGCTTTAGTTGAAAAATTACGTTTAAATGCATTCATGGCAAATATTCCAATCGGTCTTGAAGACAAACATATTGGTATTGTTGATTTGATCACAATGAAAGCGTACCAAAATGAAGGCGCTGACGGCGAAACAATCACAGAAATTCCAGTTCCTGCAGAAATGGCTGACCAAGCTAAAGAATACC
>JAYVKY010000204.1:0-3765 GCA_043767965.1 Pseudobdellovibrionaceae bacterium | reverse complement strand
CAGGTCGAAGCCCTGATTCGTGCGCTAGACACCCAGCCCCAACAGGTCATGATCGAAGCACGGGTCATCGAGGCCAGTGAATTATTTAATAAATCTATCGGTGTGGATTGGGGACTTAACCGCGGTATAGCCTTTGGTGCGGCCCGTACTTCAACAGCAATAGATCCGCAGCCTATTCAGATCAGTCCACAGTTTGGTTATACGGCGCCACAATCGGCTGCTGGTAATTTAAAGACAAGCTTATGGCTGGGAAAACTTGGAGCGCTAGGTGATTTAGACGTCCAACTTGCACTTTCCGAATCCGAAGAAAAAATTAAAATTTTATCAACACCAAGGGTCACCGTGTTGACGAATACGCAAGCCACAATTAACCAATCTTTTAAAGTTGCTCAAGGCTCGACAACGACGACTAATAATTCAATCACGGTCACCGAGCCCAAGTATGTTGATGTGGGTGTAAAGCTCAATGTCACTCCGCAAATTTCGAATTTAGGGACCGTGCGTATGCTGATCGATGTCACCCGAACGGGTATGCAGGGTGGCGCGACAAATTCGCGTGATATGAAAACCGAAGTTATTGTCAGATCGGGTGATACAACAGTTATTGGCGGTGTTTTACAGTCAGATGTTTCTGTTATAAAAAATGGAGTCCCGGGTTTGAAAGACATTCCAATTCTGGGCACACTATTTCGTGGACAGGCTGATGGCCATACCAAAACTGAGCTGATGGTATTTGTGACACCCAAAATCTTAGCGCCAGTGATACCAACACTGAATTCAGCCGAGGCCATAAAAGAGCCATCGACAAATCAAATTAAATAAATCTGACCTTGGTTGAGGTAGCGGTCTATATTTATGTGGACAAATAGACCGCAGTCTACATCTTGTGCGGCTGCTGATAGTCTTTGACTAGAGGTTTTATGAAATCAGCGCGCTCCATTTTATATATTGTTTTATTATTCACAACTTTAAATTTATTTTCATGTCGTGGTGCCGAAAAACAGCTGCCTCAACACAGCCCACTGCACAAGTTGATCCTGCCGGTCCTCAAGCCGGTGATGACAGTATGGGATTTCGCGTTTGGGCCAATTCAAGTCCACTGACTACGTTCATCAGTCACAAAGGTGATGGCACGGCTTCCGATGATTTTAATTCGAAATGCGAAGTTAATGCGGGCGACACTTTAAAACATATCACGTGTCTGGTCGAGGGCGAAGAGCTCGATCTTTTTCACCAAGGGGTCACGTTAAAATACAATGTGCGCATACTTCAGGCTTGAGTTGCCATATTATTTAATACAAGTGCCCGGACAAGGGCCAACCAACGTAACTGATAATTTAAATGGTACAGTTATTCATGCGGGGCAACCCGCGGCAACATCAGGCGAAACCTGCACTACGGACTATTCAGCATCTGGGGGCCCAAATTGTTGCAGTGGTAAATACACTCTGACAACGTGGTCAACATCACCAAGCGGCGATACGTCAACAGTAACAACTGGTAAAGATTGGGGAGGCGCAAAAGGTAATTGTCTCTCTGGTCCGGCTAAAAATATTGACTCTACTCTGAAAGATCAAAATGGTATACCCATCCCAGATCAGGCCTATGTCGAAGGCACTGGTCTTAATTATCAGCAAATTATTCCAAGTCCAATGTCATATAATTCAATTAGCAAGCGAGTTAGAACGAACACAATGATTGCAAATTATTTTAAACCTGCAGATCACCTCGCTACAGCGGGTCTGCCCTTGGCATACACGCCTGCGGGGGGCGTTTCGCCGAATCCATATTACACATTTACATGTTTTGATCGTGCTGAAAAACCGCAGGCAAGTATTACATTGATGATACGCGATTGGGATCTGGAATCTGAATTTTTACTGGGTGCTGTCGGTAATCCGGATTCAATAGGAGTTGATGGCGTTGGATATCCCAACAATAGTCGAGCTGATCTAAAAGATATACCAACTGATCCGGTGACTTTCCCGGCAGGTTTCCCGATCGAGTAATATTTTAAAGTCGCACTAAGTGCTATTTAAACTCTTGATCCTGTTAAAAAAGTACTGCTTTCATTTTTCATATTACTATAAGTATACTGTGTATTTGCGGCCATCTCTAAACGGTCACCAACACGCAAGGCAAACTGCGTTCCTGATAAATTAAAAATAATTTCACCATGAACAACCTGAATCACCTCTGTCATTCGGGTTTGGCAGTGACTGACTCGGGCTCCGGATAAAACAGTAACCTCTTGTGGGTCTAGGCCTTCAGTGATAAAAAGTTGTCTTATCATATGTTCGGTCGGAATAATTTCTGCAGACCATCTATTAATTTTCATTTAGAACTCCAGCTTGTAAAAACAACGTCAATTTTTTAATAAACAAGAACATCATCGGTCTAAGTGTATTTTTATTTTACAGTACAGACCAAGTTCACAATAAAATAATCGAAAAGTGCTCCAACATCAATCATTCAAATGCAAAAAACATTTTCTTTTTTGTATTCTTAATATGAGACGAAAAAAACCTTAAAGTGTAGGATGATCTCGGACGATATGAATTATGCTGGAGGCCACCGTGAAGAAGCCAAATGAATTAATTATTTCAGATTCGATAAATCAGATTATTAATTTTTTAGATCAATACTCATCATATCAATATTCGATGAAAGAGAATCAAATAATTATTCAACAATTTGAAGATAAAAAAATAATTTCACTGAAAACATCAGACATCGAAAAAGTACTTTCTCGAGTCGACTATGACGGGTCACAGTTTTTACAGGTGAACTTTCATGATCAAACAAAAATATTAATTACAAAAAATTTAGTTGGTTTTAAGCCCATAGAAACGATTGGGTTTGACTCTCAAAAGATACCAAAAGTTGTAACTACCGTTGACCTCGTTAGTATTGTCACAGCGATAGAAGATTTGTATGATACAGAAGATAGTCAGCAAACTTTGACCGAGATTGAAGTTTTAAAAAAAGTTTTTCAAAGCATTTTAGTCGGCGCCGAGATTGTCGGGTTTGATATGCGTGCTGAAAAAGTATGGTTTTCCAGAAATTTGCTAAACCAAGCAGCAGCATCAGCTTAAAATTTTCACATAAACACAACATTTTAAATTTATTTTATAAATAATAAAAAAAAACATTGCACTTTCGTGCGCGTTAAGAGAAAAACTCCGCACAGCAAACAAGATATTGGGGGCATAGCTCAGCTGGGAGAGCATCTGATTTGCATTCAGAAGGTCGCAGGTTCGATCCCTGTTGCCTCCACCAAGCTCAGTCAGCTTAATTATCGTACAGACTTTAGTAATTATTTATTTAAATAGTTAAAAATAGTTCTTGACGTTACTTAAATGCTCCATTAGAACTGTCTTCCTTGTTGTGGTTCTTTGAAAACTAAATAGCTAAAAGATTTTGGATAAACATCGTCTTAATTTATGAGCAATTGTAAATTGATTCTGATGTTTCAAACACCGAGAAGCCCATGTGGCTTCTCAAGCAAAAAAATAAGCAATTATTAAATTTTACAGTTTATAACTGGAGAGTTTGATTCTGGCTCAGAACAAACGCTGGCGGCGTGCCTAATACATGCAAGTCTAACGGGTAGCAATATCAGTGGCGCACGGGTGAGGAATATATGGGTAATCTGCCCTCGAGTCGGGGATAACCAGTCGAAAGACTGGCTAATACCGGATAAGACCACAGGATCTGCGGATCTAGAGGTTAAAGGTTTTTCGCTTGAGGATGAGCCCATACGGG
>JAYVKY010000203.1:0-7369 GCA_043767965.1 Pseudobdellovibrionaceae bacterium | reverse complement strand
AATCATATCCGTCAAATTAAAACTTCCATAGGTCATAATCACGCCGACAATCGAAAGGCCCAGCGCCAGCTCGTAAGAAATAATTTGTGCCGACGCACGCATTGCGCCCATTAAAGAAAACTTACTTCCAGAGCCCCACCCAGCCATCAAAATTGTATAGGCAGCCAAAGAAGAAATTCCTAAAATAAAAACGATACCGACATTTACGTCATAACCTTGAATTAAAAATTTTGAATCGCCCAAAATAAGCGGGACTGACATCGGGATAGCCATATACGCTACCGAAGCTGGAATCAGCGCAAAAACAGGGGCGGCATAAAATAAAAATTTATTCGCCTTATCAGGAACAAAATCTTCTTTGTATAAAAACTTAACCGCATCTGCCAACAGCTGGACCAGGCCCAGCGGTCCAACGCGATTTGGGCCAAAACGGTTTTGTATAAAGGCAGAGCCCCGACGCTCGAGCCAAACCAATATTGGTACGGCCTGAACCATCATTAAAAAAACAAGAAGTGTTTTAATTAAATTAATTGTGATTTCAAAACTTGTTGTACCCATTGATGTCATAATTAATCCCACTCCAAGGCTTTTGATTTAATTTCCCACCACAGACCATATATAAACACAGCTAGGAAAATCATCATTGATATAAAGACGGCTGCGCCCGAGCCCGTCGCAATAAAATCCCGAAAGTTCACGGCCCACGGATACATAAAGATAATTTCAATATCGAACAAAATAAAAAGAATGGCTGTTAAATAAAATTTAACAGAAACTTTTGTATCTTTTTTTTCAATTTCTTCGATGCCACATTCGTAAATCTCCATTTTAGCCTTGCTCGTACGCTTGGCCACTCCGCCAATTGCGCGCGCTAAATAGATTAAAATCACTCCGAACACGGCGATGAATAATGTGATGAAAATCACTCCACCCAAAGGCATAATTTCTCCTTCGATATTTTTTATAATTTCTATGACTTACTTTGACTGAGTTATTAAATTTTGGCAACATAACCCATCTTGAAAAAACAAATCGCAAACGCCCCAGAAATTTCAAAAAAATCAGCCCCGCAGTTGTTGACTCAAAGTAATGCCCATCTACGAATCAGTGATTTTTTAGAGCGCGCGTTCGTTAAAAATAAAAATTTTGTTAATATAACTGGTTGCCAGTCAACTCTGGCTTTATCATTACTGTTGTCACAAAATAACCCTAGTTATTTTAATAAGTTACCAAATCTTATTGTTGTATCAAGTTTAGAGCAAGCAGAGCTTTTAAAAAGCCATTTGCTTTTTTTTAGCACAGATTTACAGTGCTTTGTTTTGCGGCCGTTTGATGTTTCCCCGTATTCGGGTTTGTATCCAGCACCGAGCAGCTCTTGGGATCGTAGTCAGTTTTTATACTGGGCTTCGCGTGCCGAACTAAAGCATATTTTTATTGCCCCGATTCAGGCTTTGTTGCAAAAAACTGTGCCCTTTTATCATTTTCATAAAAGGTGCTCACGGTTTCGAATTAATGATGATTTGCCCAGCAACTTAGCCAGTTATTTAGTCGGCCTTGGTTACCAGGCAGCTCCGGTTGTTGAAGATCGAGGGCAGTTTAGTATTCGCGGCGGCATCGTTGATATTTTTTCTGTGACTGATCGCCAGCCATTACGGATCGAGCTTTTTGGTGACACAATAGAATCTTTAAAATATTTTTCACCGCTTACACAGCTCAGTATTTTAAATGATGTTAGGCCTGCTTGTTTAAATTTAGCGCCCGTTTATGAATACGAGCTTAATGATAGCAATTTAGAATCAGTTGTTGAAAAATTCCGCGCACAAATGCAGGGGAGAAAAATTGATCATGCCGAACGCGATGAGTGCCTTCGGTCATTAACTTTGAAAAATTATTTTCCGGGGTCCGAGTTTTTACTGCCACTATGTTATGATAAACTGCAAAACCCCCTTGAGCACTTTTCAACAGGTTTAAATATTTACAAACTTGACCCCTCTGAAATATCTCGTGCAGCTGATGAATTTTATCAAGAAAACATGCGTGATTATAAGGCCTGCGAGACCACGCTATTTAAACCCTTGCCAGACAGCCTGTATGAAAACTTTGAAAGTTTTCAGTGGCCACAAGAATCAAATTATATTCAGTTCTCAAATTTATCGTTTTTAGATGACGAGGCCGCAAATGAAGAACGCATTGCTTATCGGTCTCAGGCGCTGACAGAGTTTAGTCAAATTGCACTTCATAAAATACCTGCATCAAATGAGTGGCTTGATCTAGCCAGGCCAAAAATAAATTCTTGGCTTAATGATGGCTATAAAATATTTATTGCCGTTAAAAACCAAACACAAATTGACCGCTTGAAAAATATTTTAGAACTGCTGGGGGCAACTTGTGAAGTAGTAACTGATAAAGACTATCGGTGGGCTGATTGGTTAAACAACCCCGATCAAAAACACCAGAAAATTGTTATTGTTCCGCGCCGTATTGAGGAAACCTTATTGCTTGCCGATGAAAAAATTATTTTTCTTCGTGATGATGATTTTTTCGGTCGTAAACAGCGCGCCAAATCTGAATCCAGCTATGAAGAGTTTTCAAAAAATGCTAAGCGGCTTAGTTTTGGTGATTTGAATTTAAACGATTTGGTCGTTCACGTAAAGCACGGCATTGGTATTTATGAAGGCTTAAAGTTGATGAGTGTTGGCGGCGTTGAATCAGAATTTATTCAGGTCGCATATAAAGATAAAGACAAATTATATTTACCTGTTTACCGCGTAGGCCAACTGCAAAAATTTTCCGGAGCCTCGCAAACTACAATTCTTGATAAACTGGGCGGCACAGGTTGGGAAAAAACTAAAATTAAGGTCAAAGGCCATCTTCGTGATATTGCCGCCGAACTTTTACAGCTTTATGCGAAGCGCGCTGAAATTAAACGTGACCCTTTCGCCTTAGACGCTGTCTCTTACGAAAGGTTCGAACACGACTTTCCTTTTACCGAAACCAATGATCAACTGCGCGCGATTACTGAAATTCAAAAAGATTTTGCATCAGACAAGCCAATGGATCGGCTCGTCTGCGGTGATGTGGGTTTTGGCAAAACTGAAGTTGCTATGCGCGCGGCATTTCAGGCCGTTCAAAACAGAAAACAAGTTGCAGTTTTGGCGCCGACAACAGTTTTAACATTTCAACATCTTGAAACCTTTAAAAAAAGATTTGCCAGTTTTCAAACTGAAGATTCAAAAATTGAAATCAAGTCACTGAATCGTTTTGTTTCAACTGTTGATCAGAAAAAAACTTTAGCCGATTTGAAAGTTGGAAAAGTTGATATTTTAATTGGTACACATAGGCTTCTCAGTAAAGATGTTGTTTTTCAAGATTTAGGATTACTAATCATTGATGAAGAACAGAAATTCGGCGTTACGCATAAAGAGAAAATCAAAAAATTTAAAGTACATGTTGATACGCTAACATTGTCTGCAACGCCAATCCCAAGAACTTTAAATATGAGTTTTACTGGTGTCCGCGATTTATCCATTATTAATACAGCGCCTGTTGATCGACTGCCGACGAGAACTTTTGTTTCTAAATTTGATCCCGAGCTGATTAGAAAAGCGATGGCTTCGGAAATTGCACGCGGTGGCCAAATTTATTTTATTCATAATCGTGTGCAAAGCATTTACGGCGTCGCCGACGAGATTCGACAAATTATGCCAGACGCTCGCATTCGCGTGGCCCATGGCCAAATGCCCGAACACGACCTGGAATCGGCAATGTTGGCTTTTTTTGCGCATGAAATTGATATTTTAATTTGTACAGCAATTGTAGAATCCGGCATGGACGTTCCGCGCGCCAATACGATGTTTATTGATCAGGCCCATATGTTTGGTTTATCACAATTATATCAACTGCGCGGGCGCGTGGGCCGCAGCAAGGCGCGCGCATACTGTTATTTATTAATGCCTAAAGACAGAAAGATTGAAAAAGTTGCCCAAGAGCGTCTTAAAATTATTCAAGATAATTCGGCTTTAGGTTCCGGAATTAAAATAGCGCAATACGATCTTGAACTTCGAGGCGCCGGAAATATTCTTGGCGATGATCAGTCAGGGCATGTGAATTCTGTCGGTTATGAAATGTATATGGATTTATTGAATGAAACTTTAGCCGAAGCCAAGGGCGAGGTATTGGCGGACTCTGAGCTCGACCCAGAAATAAATTTAAGAATACCTGCGCTGATTCCTGATAAATATATTCCAGATATTCGCATGCGCCTAAGTTATTATAAGGCCCTGGCAGATATTAAATCACAAGAAGATTTAGATGTGATTGAAGGCGAATTAAAAGATCAGTTTGGCGAATTGCCCGAGCCCGTTATTAACTTAATGGGTCTGATGCTGATTCGAAGACAATGCAAAAATCTTGGCGTTCGTGATGTCAGCGCCGGATTAAAAAATATTTCTTTAATTTTTACCGAGCGCACAAAACTAAGCCCCGAAAAAGCCATTCAATTAACAATGCGTGAAAACAAAAAATATTCCCTAACGCCAGATCAGCGCCTAAATGTTCGCATGAACTCAATTACCTGGTCGAATGTTTATGAGGAATTGAATTATTTATTGGGGTTGGTTTAGTTGTTGCAAATCTACGGCTCGACCACTTCAAGGTCTGCGACCTTCGTTTTTTTGTTCACTTTTAAGTGCGCTTTTTGGCCTGCGCGTAGCTTGAAGGTTCCATTTTTTGAAACTTTAAAATCTTTTCTCTTTGATATCATATTTATTTTTTTATATGTTTTTGCCATGCGAAGTCTGACTTGAATCACGCCCTTGTCGACAAAATATGTCTCTGTTTGAAGCGAATCGCCGCTGGCTTCAGCGATGGCATCATTTAGATCGACTGAATATTTCGTTCCGATGGCCGTGGCCTGACAAAGTGGTGTACCCACATCAGAACTTTCGTTGTCTGTACCAAAACCTTCTTCTTGTGGGTCAGTTATTTTTTTTCGGTGCTCTCCGCTGATTTCTAAACGTCCGCCGTGAACAGTCACTAAACTTTGACCTGGTGCATCTGAAAAATTGTTTATCGTCATTTTTGAATTTTCAGAAAGCGTATATACCTGAGCCGTGGGCATAAATAACTTTAAAACCACAGTTTGGTTTTTTCCCGTCGTGATGGTGTCGCCTGGTTTTATTGTTTCCCCCCCGACTAACTTTATTTCTTCACCCGTGCTTCTTTTAAGCTGCACTGGTTTTATTTTTTGTTTTGGGTCGTTCGTATCCGTAACTTCTACCGAAGTCAGGGCCGCGCCCAACATTTTTAGAGTTTTTTCTATATTATGTGGAACAACGATAGAATTTGTTTGGCTGCACTGATTTGCATCGCTAGCAAAAACAGAACTCTGAATAAATAAAAAAATGAGCGTCAGCATTTTCAATTTAGAATTCCAACTTTAAACCAACGCCAAAGTTATCACTTTGTAAATTGGTGCCGTCCGGATCAGTTTGATTTAATGAATTTTTTGATACCTTGTTTGTTTCGCCGTAGCTTTGGTAAAAAATGTCTACGAACGTATTTTGCAAGCCTGACGAGCGTATTGCGTTAATATGCGTGTTTGGGTCTATCGCGTTTTCAATCCAATCCAGCTGTAATAACAAGCCCAGCTTATAATTATATGTCCAATTCGTGCTGACAGACTGGTTAACCAAGTTGTTTGCTGAATCATAACTTTGTTCTTCCCAATTAATTTGATGAGCGCCGACTTGACCATACGGCACAACCCATGGTTCTGACATTAAATTGTCAAGTGCCAGATTTAACGACACTTTTGTTATTTTCGCATCCATGCTGTAAATATCTTTAGCATCATTTGTGTATTCTGATTGGCCATAGCCAGCCAGCGCCGCAACTGACCCAAATGAAAAATTCATTTTTAAACCCAGCTCTGCGCTTACAAGATCCATGTTTTGATTGTCTGAAAGCTGTTCGAAAGTTTTTTGTTGAAAAATTGAATAGTATTCATTCGGTGAAAACTTTTCATAATTTACTGAAAATAAAATTCCGTATCGACCTCTGCGCTGGCGGTAGTTTTGCGTCAGGTCCGTTGGCTTTTCAACAACAATTTCGCCGTCGGCGGCTGGGTCGGAATAATCTTGCGCCAACGCCATTGCTGAAAAAAATATTGTTACTATCAGGGTGAAAGTTTTCTTCATTCTTATATTGTATGAACTGTTTTTTTAAATTGAAAGTCTTGATAAAAAAAAGACCAAGGTCCTAAAACCTTGGTCTTGATATTTTGATCCCAACAAAACAGGACGCACTAATTTAATAGCTGTAATCCTGCGCGTGCTTTTTGAATTTCATTCGTCGTATTTTTAAACTCTTCATCCGTCAGGATCTGGCTAACGAGCTTTTGTTCGCCGCCGGTAATTTGTTTTTTTGCAACGTCTTCAAGAACTTCGTCCGTGGTTTGCATGAACTCAGCCAGCACATTTACGGCCCCTGGGACAACTTCGCAGTAGCCCCAACTGATCATTGCTTTTTGGGTTCTATCATCACCTTTGATTTTATATTTAATCAAGCCCGTGCCCAGCGTCGTAATCATTGGCGAGTGGCCTGGCAAGATTGTCATTTCGCCGGAATAGGCAGGAATCGTCACGTAGGTGACCTCAGTGTCATAGACTGCTTTTCTTTCCGGCGTTAGTAAATTCAATTTCATATATTAAACCTTCGGTTTATTTTTTTATTATGCTGTTTGTAATTTCTTTGCTTTTTCAACAGCGTCCTCAATCGTTCCGACCAAGTAAAATGCTTGCTCAGGAAGGGCATCATGTTTTCCGTCTAAAATTTCACGAAAACCTTTAATGGTGTCTTTGATGTCAACATACTTTCCCGTAAGGCCCGTGAATTGCTCGGCAACGAAAAACGGTTGTGATAAAAATCGCTGAATTTTACGCGATCTGGTAACAACTAATTTGTCGTCCTCAGATAATTCATCCATACCCAAAATCGCAATAATATCTTGAAGCTCTTTGTAGCGCTGTAATAAAATTTGAACGTCACGAGCCGTTTTATAGTGTAAATCGCCAACAACTTGTGGATCCAAAATACGAGACGTTGAAGTCAATGGATGAACCGCTGGAAAAATACCCAAGGCCGCAATATCACGATCTAAATTTGTAGTTGCATCTAAGTGAGTAAATGTTGTCGCCGGCGCGGGATCCGTATAGTCATCTGCAGGAACATACACAGCTTGTACAGAGGTGATTGATCCGGATTTTGTTGAGGTAATGCGCTCTTGCATGACGCCCATCTCGGTTGCTAGTGTTGGCTGGTAACCAACGGCAGATGGAATACGTCCAAGCAATGCTGAAACTTCCGCACC
>JAYVKY010000202.1:0-3758 GCA_043767965.1 Pseudobdellovibrionaceae bacterium | reverse complement strand
TCATAATAAAACCGCCAGCTTCTTTGTTGAAGGACTTTGCATATGCAATATCAACGGCATTAGGGTATGAAACCTTTATGGCCATATAATAATTTGAATGCGGATTTTTCAAAGCCACATTATAGATGCCCTCAGGCGTACGATAATCGCCTTCAAAAGATTTAGGCCCAGCATTGGCCCCTTTTCCCATACTAATATCGTAAGACTTTAAGATTTGACCTTTGTTCATTAGATACAATTTTTTATATTTTTTTTGAACTACAATACGATCCGCCGTCTTTGACGAATCCTCAGAAGTAGAAATTTTGCTCATTTCTTTATTTTGGCAATAGAGCGCTTGTGAAAAATCAGCTTTTTTTTCTGCGAAAGCAGTGATTTGAAGCAGCAGGAAAATTATGAATGTAAACTTGTTCTTCATGCTTGTACTTATACCATAAACTAAGCTTTTCATATTTTGAATTTGAACCTATTTGTATTCATTTCTTAAATGTCAAAAAGTTCGACAATCAACATCTAAAAAGGTATATATAGGCTATGAGTCAAGCAAGCTTCCCCCACAGTTTATATGAATTAATCGATTTTGAACTTTATATTTTTATTCTTATTTTCTCTGGGCTCAGTTATATATTTTATCGATTTTTCCTAAAAGAAGTCTCTGAACAAAGGCATCTTAATCTTAAAAATCATTTTAAAAATTTGCTAGGTCATGTTGTGATTTTAAGTGTCTTTTATTTTGTTTTTAATTTGATGCATTCAGGCCTAGATCAATATGTTGTATTTAAAAAAATTCTACCCTATATCGCTGGGCTGACCTTTATTTGGGGCTCCCTCGTTTTTGTAAAATCATCAAGATTGATTGTTTTACAATATTTATTTTTAGGTTCTATGCGGGCAGGCGTGCCACTGTTACTTGTGAATATTTTTTCATTATTATTGTCGATAGCTATCTTGTTTTGGTCGGTTTCAAGAATTTTTGGTATGCAGTTAACCCCACTACTTGCAACATCAGCCGCCTTTTCAATTGTGTTAGGTCTTGCGCTGCAAGACACCTTGGGTAATTTATTTGCTGGGATTTCATTACAAATTGATAAAACGTTTGAAATTGATGATTGGCTTGAAGTTCAAAATGGAATTATCAAAGTCACGGGCCAAGTTAAAGAACTTTCTTGGCGATCCACGCTGTTAATTGGTTTTTCTGACGAAAAAATCACTCTGCCAAATAAATTAATTGCCTCTTCACAAGTTTCAAATTTTTCACCTGAAAATCAACCCATTATTCGCAGTCAAATTTTTAGAATCAATCATTCCGTAGACCCCCACATGGTGAAAGAATTGCTATTTAAAACTGTTCAACAAATCCCCGAAGTCAGATTAAACCCAGAACCCACAGCTTTTATTCAAGATATGACAGAAAATTGGATTCAAATTAAAGTTATTTATTATTTGGATCAGTATGGTAAACAGTTTTCAACGGGCGACATCGTTTTAGAAAAATGTTTGCTCATTTTAAAAGAACATCAAATCGAACTTGCTCATCAAATACTTGAAATAAGAAAAGATTCAAAAATATGATTTTAGAAAACTTTAAAAATGTGGATCGCAATCATCCCTTAGCCACAAAAATCAGAAAACAAATCACACAAGCTCTGGTTGATTTTAATATGCTGTCTGAAAATGATAAATTAATGATCTGCGTATCAGGAGGAAAAGATTCGTCGATTTTAACAATTTGAATGGATGAAATCAGAAAACGTGCTGAAATTGATTTTACATTTTCGGCCGTCATGCTTGATCAGAAGCAACCAGGGTTTAATGCCCATCAATTTACTGATTGGCTAGCTACAGAGAAAATCGATTTTAAAATCATAGAAAAAGATACCTATTCTATCGTGACTGATAAAATTAAAGATGGTGTCTATTGCAGCTTGTGTTCAAAATTACGCAGAGCTATTTTATATGATTATGCCTTTGCTCAAAATTTTACTAAAATGGCACTGGGTCATCACCGCGATGATCTGATCGAAACCACCCTTTTAAATTTATTTTATACAGGTCAACTTTCAACGATGCCCGCAAAGTTAAGGTCTGATGATGACCGAAATACCATTATACGCCCCTTGGCCTACGTGGCCGAAAAGGATTTAATAGCACTATCAAAAGTTTGGAAAATGCCAGTGATACCTTGTAATTTGTGTGGTTCACAAGAAGGCATGAAACGTAAAAAAATGAAAAAACTGGTTTCAGATTTAGAACTTGATATTCCTAATTTGGGTGGCAGTTTTCTAAATGCTTTAATGAATGTTAAACCCAGTCATTTACTTGATGAAAAAATTTATGACTTTAAAAATATTTAATGATCTTAGAAAAATCAGAACTTAATTTTTTCAGACCGCATTTTTTTTGTGTCAGATCTGCTTTTTTTTGAATCTAATCTTTTACGCTGACTTGATTTTGTGGGTTTTGTGGGTTTTCTTTTTTTAGGATCGATCAGAGTTTTTTGTATTAATTCATTCAGCATACGGACAGATTTATCTTTATTTGATTTCTGATCACGTTCGGATTCGACACGAATCAAAATAAATTCATCTTGTGCCAATCTGTGGCTTAGGCGAATTAATAATTTTTGTTTTTGTTCATCAGTTAAGCTGCTGGATTGTAATATCGAAAATCTTAACTGCACACATGAATTTGTGCGATTCACATGTTGTCCACCAGGGCCTTGCGATCTTGTTACAGAAAATTCAATTTCATTGAAGTCGATAATAACCATAGTCGAGTTTTACATCCTGTGAACGTTGTTCACTACATGGTTATGCGTAACTTCAGTAAAGTAAATCACAAATGACAACGCCACTAAAATAATACCCATAATTAATTTTTCATTATTTTCAAGCCATTGCAGTTTTATTTGTTTCATTCCGAAGTGTAACAAGGTCATAAAACATAACATCGCAAGTAAAGTTCCCAACCCAAGCACCACCGTCAGCGCACCAAATCCAGCCCAACCTGTTTGCCACGCTGAAACATAAATTGGTAAAAATGATTCACATGGAGAAAAGGTTAAAAGCGACAAAAGACTTAGTACCGCCCAGCCATCTTTGGATTTCATTTGATAATCATGTTTGTGGGGCTCTGTATGGTCACAATGCGAATGCTTTATTCCGCGAAAATGCTGAACCAAATTATAGCTACCAAAGCTAAAAACAGAAAAAGTGGCCACTAGGGTCATCACATGTTGAAAGTTTTCATTTAAACGAAGCCCCAACCAAACAACGGCTGCACCGATCAAACTTGTCGTTAAAACATGACCAGAACCCGCGATCAGTAAAATTGAAACTGTTCGTCGGTAGGTCCATTTCTGGGATCGCCCAGCCAGTACAAACGGCAACCAATGGGTTGGCAAAGCTGCATGTAAAATAGCAACTGTTAAACCTGTCAGCAAAAAAGGCCATAATTGATTTGAAATCATGCCTTGTCTTTACAAAATGGAGCTGTCACAAGCAAGTAGGTATTATTAATTTATTATAAATTGTTGTCATTTCAGTCTAAAATTGATAATTTTTTACAACAGCTGACAACTTCATTCATTAAATGTCGTCCTTTAGCGCAGTTGGTAGCGCATTCCCATGACATGGGAGGGGTCATAGGTTCGAGTCCTATAAGGACGACCAAATTGATCACCTTTAATTTTAATTATCACTTTAATACAGTCAAAATGATTCATTTTAAAACCAGACTATCTATTTTCTAAATAAAGC
>JAYVKY010000201.1:0-2143 GCA_043767965.1 Pseudobdellovibrionaceae bacterium | reverse complement strand
TAAGTCTATTCATATAAAATTAAAAACAATTTAACAAACAATCTCAATATAGGAATGCACTGGACTAAAGATTTAGATTCGACAGTTCTCTTTGAACATTTCTCACAGTAGAGCAACATTATTCAACAAAACTTATTTTTTTGTCGGTATATTTAAAGATTCGCACAGAAAACGCCGAATTTTAGATGTGCAGGAATTTTGATTTTCAACCACTTATACAGGAGACCGTGTGCCAGCAATACCATATGTCATAGAACAAACATCAAAAGGCGAGCGCTCATATGATATCTACTCTCGATTGCTTAAAGATCGTATCGTGATTTTGGGAAGTCCAGTTTCTGATGACGTGGCAAATGCCATTGTTGCCCAGTTTCTGTTTTTAGAAGTTGATAATCCTGAAAAAGACATTCATTTTTATATCAATTCGCCCGGCGGGAGCGTTTCCGCCGGTCTTGCAATATATGACATCATGCAGTTTGTAAAATGCGATGTTGCAACTTATTGCATGGGCATGGCTGCAAGTATGGGTTCGCTATTATTAACTGCCGGCGCAAAAGGAAAACGCTATTCAATGCCGAATTCCCGCATCATGATACACCAACCACTTTTACATGGAGGCGGTTTATCAGGGCAGGTTACAGATATAGAAATTCACGCCAAGGAATTAATCAAGACGAAGGAAAAATTAACTAAGATTTACGAGACGCATACGGGTAAAGATTATCCGACACTGTTTACGGCAATGGAAAGAGATAACTTTATGGATCCGGAAGCGGCAAAATCGTTTGGCCTGTTAGACCATATCGTAAACTCACGTAAAACGAATAAATAATAAAGGATAATTAAAATATGTCGACACCAAATAATAGCTTACGTTGTTCGTTCTGCGGAAAAGGTCAAAAAGAAGTCAAAAAATTAATTGCCGGCCCCGGGGTTTATATTTGTGACGAATGTATTGATCTTTGCATGGACATCATTGATGAGGAAAAAGATAAAGAAGTTGCGGTTAAAGGAGCCTTCAGAATACCAAAACCGATGGAAATCAAAGCCTTCTTAGATGACTATGTTATCGGTCAGTTACAGGCCAAAAAAACAATTGCGGTGGCCGTTCACAATCACTACAAGAGAATAAATTCATTGCAAGGCAAAAAATCTTCAGATGTTGAGCTGCAAAAATCAAACATTTTACTAATCGGACCAACAGGCTCTGGTAAAACGCTGATTGCTCAAACAATTGCAAAAATTTTAAATGTACCCTTTGCCATGGCTGATGCTACGGCGCTGACTGAGGCCGGCTATGTGGGGGAAGACGTTGAAAATGTAATTTTAAATCTTTTGCAGGCTTCGGATTATGACATTGAAAAGTGTAAACGGGGAATCATCTACGTGGATGAAATTGATAAAATTTCACGTAAATCGGAAAATCCGTCGATTACACGCGATGTAAGCGGAGAAGGCGTACAACAGGCACTTTTAAAAATACTTGAGGGTACTGTGGCTAATCTTCCACCAAAAGGCGGACGAAAACATCCGCAACAGGAATTTATTCAGGTGGACACGACTAATATCCTGTTTATATGCGGCGGGGCCTTTGTCGGTTTAGATAAAATCATTGAGAATCGAACAGTTAATAAATCAATGGGTATTGCCGGTGATATTGTATCACGCAGCGACGATCAAACTGAACATTTGCTTTCAAAAGTGGAACCTGACGACCTTTCTAAATTTGGATTGATTCCTGAATTCATCGGCCGTCTGCCTTGTATTGCTACCCTGGCACCGCTAAGCGAGACCGTCTTACAGGACATTCTGGTTAGACCCAAAAATGCCCTCGTTAAACAATATCAAAAGCTATTTTCATTCGAAAATGTCGATCTGAAATTTACCGATGCTGCAATTAAGGCAATTGCACAAGAGGCGTTAAAGCGCAAAACCGGAGCGCGCGGTTTGCGCGGCGTAATAGAATCTTCAATGTTAGACGTCATGTTTGATATTCCGGGAATGACCAACGTTAAAGAAGTCGTCATCGATGAAAATGTGATCCGTGAGGGTAACCAGCCCAAGCTAATTTACTACACTGACGATGAAATGAAGACGCGGGCCGAAACTGCAGCCAAAAAACAAAGTGAAAGCGCCTAGTTTT
>JAYVKY010000200.1:0-3469 GCA_043767965.1 Pseudobdellovibrionaceae bacterium | reverse complement strand
ATCCACTTGATGTCACGTCCCCACTTAATGTGGTTACGTAATTTCCGGCCGCTTGTTTTGAATTAAACGTTGTAAAATCTGCTGATGATAAATATCCATCCGCTGCAGCTGTTGATTTTACCATCGCAATAATTGGGTTTGTCGCAGTACCTGTGTTTTGCACTGGTGCCGTGACATTTAAACTTGCTACAGATCCGACACTTCCAGAATCCGTCACACAGCTATATGTTGTGCCATTAAATGTTAAATACTCTGTACCTAAACACGTTGGAATATTTCTATTTACATAGTCAGTGCCATCAAATTGTAAAATATTATTATTTGCAAGGGCTGTGATATTTACGTTTGTTCCGCGGATACCGTTTGCATTAACTGCTGTTACTGCGTTCGTTGCATTTTGTACTGGCGCTGCAACCAATGCTGTTGTTACATCAACTGATGTCATCGTTGAAAAATTAGCTAGTTTATTATTAAACGTCGTAAAATCTGTTGAAGATAAATAGCCGTCCACACCGACCGTAGCCATTGGCATTGTGATATTCGGCATTGCCCCACCGCTGGATACTAACGGCGCACCCGCTGTCACATTTGTCACAGAACCAGTTGATGCTGCGATCCAACTTAAATCGCCGGATGCATTTGTTGATAACACCTGACCATTTGTGCCGACTGTGGGTGGTAGTGTTAAAGTGTAATTTGTAATTCCCGCTGCAGGGGCTTTAAATAAAATACGATTGGTATTTGCACCGTCAAATAAATATAAATTTTGTAATGAACTATTTGTCGCCGACAAATTTGCTGCACTTAATGTGTTCACGGCAACATTACCGCTGCCATCGCGCTTAACAAGCGTATTTATTGTATTTGTGTTGGTTGCGTTTTCGGTTTCAGCAACACTTGTTGCAATTTGTCCAGCCGTTACACCACCAACGCTACTAACTACTGTTGCGGCCTGCGTGCCTGTTACATCGCCTGACAAGGCTCCGGAAAAACTAACAGCCATGGTAGCATTAGTCGCGTTCACTGCGTTTGTGGCATTTGCAACAGTATCGCCAGAACTGACCGGAGAAAAACCCAAAGCGACTGTCACATCAATTGATGTCAACGTTGAAAAATTTGATAATTTTGAATTAAACAGACTGCGATCTGATGATGATAAATATCCGCTGACAGAATTTGTCGCCAATGCAATTGATACCGTCGGATCTGTCGCCGTACCACCAATTATAATAGGACCTGTACCGCTGTTGACACTGGTCACGGTACCTGAACCACCACCGGCAGGTGTCGCACACGTAAATTTTGGGCTAGCAGTGGAATCATAAGTTAAAAACTGACCTGCAGGGCATGTTCCTGAAAAATCTGTGAATTTTAAAAAATCCAGGGCCAGATTTCCGCCCAAACGTTGTGAATTATAGGACTGCATAGCAAATGGCACGGCCGTTAATTCGCTAGGCGGTAATGTTTGCACGCCACTGCCATCATTAAATTGTATAATCACCCGACGATTATCATCCGCCGATGGTGTATACGTTCCACCCGCTTGGCACGCGTAACTAGCTGTTGAATTATCAAATACATTTTTTAAATTACCACTACCAAAAGTTCTAGTCCCCGTGCCCATTTGTAAATTAACCAAACCTTTAGATCCCGTCATATCCACATTTGATATTTCTTCGACGTAAATCACACATTGTAAATCTGCACCAGAACCGGGCTTTGGGTACACATAATAAAATCTAAAAAATACGTTGTTGCCTTCTAAGTTTGTCGCATCAGGCTTTACAATACGCGCTTGAAATGTCACCGTCGCAGGGGACGCAAAAATATTGAATCCAAAAAAATTCAACATGATAAACAAGGCTATTTTGAATTTTTGAATTTTTGACAAAAACATATACACTTAGATCGGAGATATTTAACGTTTACTTTAACTCAATTTTGATTTTATTTTAACAGCATAAAATGTGTATCGTATCGTATTGAATTGATTTAAGTTTTATCGCAAGGCTACTGAATATCAGATCCTTGAATTGTCGTGTATATTTTATATCCACCATTTGTCGTTGTTGCCGTTTGATTATAAGTGCCCCCAACTGATACAGCTGCTTTATAATTTATAGCTGGGGTTGCGGAATTCGTTTCAACAGTCTGGCTGCCGCCCGACACGATTTCAGCTGAACTTTTGCTATTTAAAAAATGGCTGATCGGCTGAGTTACAATTTCAATCAGCGAATTTTGACCAAAGGGACTACACCCCGAGAAAATAAATAGAAGCAAAAAATAAAATCCCCAACTTTTTAAAACTTTCATCAAAGTCTTATCGGCTGATTCAAGCAAATATTGAATCTCATTCTAAGCCGTTCTAAGTCGCTCAGTATCGACCTAGGTCTAGAACCCAGGCTTTATTCGAACTTCATCTCGATCTCGAGGCAAATATTTCCTATACTTTGGGTTGTACTGTTTCCAGTTCAAGGACGAACACGGAGGTCATATGAAATATTATCCGGCTGAAATTCAAGCCAAAACTTTTGATCGTAAAATGATGGGCTATGACCCTGATCAAGTTGAAAACTTTTTAAATATTATTGCTGCACAAATCGAAGCGCTTATGCAAGAAAGAGCTATCTTAAATCAAGCCCTGAAAGATAAAGAGCTTGATTTATTAAATTATAAAGATCGCGATCAGCTGCTTCAACACACAATGACGCAAGCAACTTCCGTCACCGAGAAAATGAAGTCCGATACCGAGCGTGAATGCAAGTTAATTATAAATGATGCTCACCAAAAATCTGAAATGATTACTCAGGATGCCAAAGAGTCTTTACGAAAAATATATGCTGATATCTCGGATCTTAAAAAATCGCGCATGCAATTTGAAGCAAATTTAAAAGCAATGGCCCAAGCTCATTTGTCATTACTTGAACAGGCCGATCAGTTTTTGCCAAAAATGCGGATGCCAAATATTGATCTTGAATAATTTTATAAATTTATTCTGTACATAAGAACGGGATCATTTAGTTCCCGTTCTTTTTTTTCTTTTTCTTTAGTTTAATTGTATAATCCATATTAACGAGCTTCTTTTTAAGTTGAATATCATCATGCTGCGGTTCTGGTGTTGTCACATTTTTTAAATTCTGCGGGGCACCTTCGACTTGATTGATATAGTTTTTTTGCACAGGCGAAACGGGTTTAAAATATTCTTGGTTCACACCATCATCTGTATTTTCTTTAAAGTTTGTTGATGTTGATTCATGTGAAATTGCATCTAGATTACCTGAAGATGTATTTTTATTTTTATAGGAACGATGGGATCTGGCAGATCCAGCGAAAGTAAAATTTACACCTAAGCCGACATTATATCCGACTGCCGAATTTGAACCCAATACAGTATAACCGCCAAACAATTTAAATATTAAACTATCGCTCGCTGCAAAATTTAAATTCACTTCTATATCTGTTGAATTCG
>JAYVKY010000199.1:0-4775 GCA_043767965.1 Pseudobdellovibrionaceae bacterium | reverse complement strand
CCTGTTAAATTTCAAGCCGATCATTTTTTTACTCACGTATTTAAGCGTGTAAAAGACGGTGTAAAAGACGGTGTAAAAGACGGTGTAAAAGACGGTGTAAAAGACGGTGTAAAAGACGGTGTAAAATTATCTAGGAATCAACAAAGTATTCTTGATTTTATGCACATCGATTCACAGATCTCAGCTGTTGAGTTATCTGATAAGCTAAATATTACAGTACGTAACATCGAAAAAAATATTGAAAAATTGAAAGAACTAAAAGTCTTAATTCGTGAAGGATCTGATAAATCTGGAAAGTGGATTATCAAAAAAGGGAAAGTATGATTCAGAAAATTTTAATAGATTCAATTTTAGAAGCCCAAAAAAATATTGAAGCTTTATTGGGTGATTCAAATTTACATAGTGAATTTGAAAAAATGATTACTATGATGGTGGAATGTTACAAATTGGGTGGTGGCATATTTGTGGCCGGCAACGGTGGCTCGGCGGCGGATGCCCAGCACTTTGTGGCAGAACTTGTCGTAAAGCTAAAAAAAGACAGGACTCCGATCAAGGCCTTTGCATTAACCGTGGATTCCTCAATTATTACTGCGATTGGAAATGATTTTGGTTATGAGGATATTTTTTCAAGGCAAGTTGAAGGGCTGATGTCAAAAAACGATATTTTTATTGGTATTACGACATCTGGTAACTCGCCAAATATTTTAAAATCATTTCAAATGTGTAAAAAAATAGGTGCAAAAAGTATTTTATTGTCAGGTTTTGACGGTGGGATTGCTGTCAAAGAAAAAATGGCAGATATCAATATCGTAGTCCCTGGGCCAAATACTGCACGTATTCAAGAGGCACATGCGATTTTGTATCACACAATTTGTTACTGTTTAGAACTTCGTCTTGTTAAAGAGAAAATAATTTCATATCGTTAATATTTAAATTTTAAAAAGAAAAGAGGCCGTTTATGGATTCAGTTTATCAAGAACCAGTTGAAAATTTGACTGTCGATACAGTAGTGAAATCTGCTGCAATGGTTAAAAACATTGCCTATTATAATAAAATTATTTCCGAATATATTTCACCAGATTTTTTTAAACGAAATCCATTTCGATTAATTTATTTTTCTTTCTTTTTATTAGGAAACATTGCAATTTTGGCATTAGTTTTAAATGTTGATTTGCATTGGACAACAAAAATTTTATTGGGAATTTGTATAGGGTATTTTAACAGTGGCTTGGCTTTTGTTTCACACGAAGTTTCGCACGGCTCAGTGGTTAAAAATAAAAACCTACAAGATCTGATTGTGTTTTTTGCTTTTGCACCTTTTATGATGTCGCCAACCTATTGGCGCTTTTGGCACAATCGCCTGCATCACGGAAATACGCAGTATGTTCTAAAAGATCCCGATGCGTTCCCAACAATGAGCGTTTTTAAGAACTCGAAATATCTGCAAAATATTTTCGCCTGGACCCCTGGGGCAAAAACCATACGAAGTTATTCATATTTCTTTTTTTGGTTTTCATTTCAATCATTATTAAATCAATCCTATATGCGTTTTAAAAATAAAATGTGGTCAGAAATGAACCATACGCGCGTCAGCCTTGAATTTTCAGCACAGGTTATCATGGTTTGTGCATATATTTATTTGATGGGAATGAATAACTTATTTTTTATGGTGGTTATTCCTTTATTTATTCAAAATTATATTTTAGTCAGTTATATTTCAACGAACCATAATTTATCGCCGTTAACAAAGTTGAATGATCCATTGGTGAATTCCTTAACTGTTACGAATTATAAAATTTTTGATTTTATGCACTTGAATTTCGGATATCATGTTGAACACCATATTTTTCCTCGCATGAGCGGTGCTTACACAAAAAAAACGCACGAAGTTTTAAAAAAAGTATTCCCAGACACTTATCAATATATGAAAAAGTCAGAGGCCTTAAAATTATTATATAAAACGGCCCGAATATACAAATCACCGACGACATTGGTGCATCCGCTGACGCTAGAGACGTATAAGACGTTGTAGAGTTAATAAAGTAATTTTCATATTTCAAAAAATGTAATTCTATGATATGCTTTTCAACAAAAAACAATTAGGATTAAATATGAACGATTCACTAGCTACATTTGAAAATAATAAAATCCGCAGAATTTATGATGAGAACAAAGAAGTTTGGTATTTTTCTATCATTGATATTATTCAGATTTTAACTCAACAAACAGATTATCAAACAGCCAGAAAATATTGGAATAAGCTTAAAGAACGTCTTAAAAAAGAGGGCAGTCAAACGGTGACAAGTTGTCACCAGTTGAAAATGTCTGCAGAGGATGGAAAAATGCGACTGACAGATGTCGCTACTGCAGAAACTTTGTTGCGCCTGATTCAGTCTGTTCCAAGTCCTAAGGCTGAACCGATTAAATTATGGTTAGCTAAAGTTGGTTATGAACGCATGCAAGACATAGCGGACCCGGCCAAATCTGTGGACCGCGCCCGAGAGCTTTGGCAAAAACATGGTCGAAGTGAAAAATGGATTCAACAGCGAATGATGGGTCAGGAAACACGGAATAAATTAACAGATTATTGGAAAACTCATGACGTCAGCAAAGACGAAGAATACGCAATTTTAACAAATATCATTCATGAAGAATGGTCTGATATTTCAATCAAAAAGCATAAAGACATCAAGGGTTTGAAAACACAAAATCTCAGAGATCACATGAGTGAAGCTGAACTTATTTTTACCGCCTTGGCAGAGCTATCTACAAGGCAGATTGCCGAAACAACAAATGCAACTGGATTGAGTCAAAATAAAGTGGCATCGAAACTGGGCGGCGGTATTGCAAAAAAAGCTAGAAAAGAACTTGAAAAGAAAACTGGGCAAAAAGTTGTAACAGCAGAAAATTATCGTCCAACTATGACTAAAAAATTATTGCAAAAAAAAACTAAGAAAAAATAATTACCAAACTTCGATTTTAAGGCTGCAAATAGAAAAATCATCAGATTATAAGATTTTATTTTTTTAACATAACGATATAGATAATTGTATCTAGCAATTATTTCACAGGTCATGCCGATCTTGAGGTCGATCATGCTGAATATTCTCAAAATCATCTTGCCACCCACCAGCGACAGACGTAAAAAAAGTGTCCGACCATTTTTTAGGAAAAAATTTAGCTTTAACTAAATCTGTTAAAAATACTGAGATTGATTTGCCCTCGTTTTTTGCGGCTTGTCTGATTTGTTCTTCGACACGTTACTTTATGATCGGTTAAAAAACAGCCTTATATAGCCAGTTTCGATAATCATTGCGAAATTGCATAGGGTTCTCATATTTAAAAGGCAGGGGGTATTTCTGGCAAAGCGAAATATCTTTAGCTTCGAAATGTTTTTGCAGGGGGTACATCATTTCATAAATGAGTAAATTTTCACACAAATGTTTTTCATCGTTCATTTTTTGAAAATACATAGGTAAAATCCGTTGCAGATCCGAAGTTAAAAATGAAAAATTTAATTCTGTTTTTAAGTCATTTCGAAATTCAGCAGTATTTCCGGCTTGCAATAAAAGTACATTTTTATGGTTACAATTTCTTTGATTGATCGGGTACAGCTTGCACATCAAAGTTGTTTTCTCGAGATCTTGACTGAATTGGGATTCGACAACGATCGAAGTGATAAAAAGCAAGCTGTTGATCAGCACAATTAGGCCAAAGATCAAAAATGCAGTTTTTAATTCCCAACCCATTTTAATAATAATAATATTATTGTCTGTAGTTTGAGTTTCTTTCAACCACAGGCCAAAATAAATAGCGATCACAAGTAGACTTGCTGGATTTTCAAAAGGAAACTGAAATAAGATTTGCGGAATTAAAACTAAAAACGCTGACATCAGTAAAGTATTATTTAGTTTAATTAAACTTATGAATAAGTAGATTAAAAAACCGATCGACAACAACAGGCCCAGCCAGCCATATTGAACACCCCACTTTAATGCTTCAGAATGGGGTTGATCGGCAAACTCGTATTCATGTGGTTTAAAATCTTGATGTAGGCGATAGGGGATAGCTTCGTTGGTAAAGGCACCAAGGCCTACGCCCAAGGGGTAATCAATTATTAATTCGGCTGCAGATTTGTATAAAGAAACACGTTCAGCAAAAGATGATTTTTTCACTGTATCAACAGTACCTTTCCCGTCGGATGGTAACCACATACAGATTAAATAAAAAATAAGACCTAAAGAAAAAACTAATATATTTTTTTTATTAAAATCCTTAAATAATATATAGCCGGTGAAAAACCCCAGCCCGATCCACGAGGATCGGCTTCTGGTGTAAATCACAATAAAAATCCATAAAGATACAGCCAGGTATTTCAATAGCTTTGGGAACTTTTCATTTAAATTTGACCAGCCGTAAACCAAAGGTAAACTCAAAGTAAAAAATTCAGCCAGCATATTCACATTACCGAATGTGCCAAGAATATATCCGTGGTCCAAAGTATTTTGAACAAAGCGCATATTTAAAATTTCGTACAAATTAATGCCTAGTAGGCTAATCATAATCAAAGACAATAAAAATAATAAACCGGGCTTCATATCTTTAAAATGTAATTCTGATAAAAATATAAAATAAGTTAAAATACAAAAAATTAAAAGTTTAAAAGCGTATAGAATTGATAAGATATTTCCGGCAAGTATTGGCTGAACCAGCCCAAAACTTAAAAAGAATAGAGTGCAAAAAATCAAAGATTTGGAAAGCTGAATTTTTTTAAT
>JAYVKY010000198.1:0-4809 GCA_043767965.1 Pseudobdellovibrionaceae bacterium | reverse complement strand
TGTAGGTGCTTTTGCCAATGCCAGATCAAAATATTCAAGGGCTTTTTGAAAGTCCTCACGATTTTTATAAACTTGCCCCAATAAAATCAGTCCGCTGATTGAATGTGGGTTGTATTTTAGGCTGCGCTCAATTAAAATTTGAGCCTCATCGATCATCTTTTCAGCAATATAAAAATCAGCGAGCTGGACGAATGACAGGGATTTTGGATTTTTTTGCAGCTCAAGTTGCAGTTCTTCCATTTTTTGAATTTTTTGAGCTCTTAATTGATCATCATTCTGATTTGTCATCTTGTATTATGTTGTCATTATATTGACTGAATGTGAAGCCAAATATTCAATAGAGCCATGATCATATTAGGTATCGACCCAGGCTCTCTATTTTTAGGTTTCGCTGCGATTGAAGTCGATCTTCAAGGCCGTATCAAGCCCATTGAATACGGTGTTCTTAAATTTGACGCTAAAGAAAATTTGACAAACCGACTCTTTGAAATTGGAAATGGTCTTCGTGATTTAATGGCGTCATACAAGCCACAACATGTTTCGTTAGAAAAAATATTTTTAGGTAAAAATGCAGACAGTGCGTTTAAACTTGGTCACGCTAGAGGTGTTGTGATTTATGAAGCACTGATTGCAGGCGCAGAAGTTTTTGAATATGCCACACGAGCAGTCAAAAAAGGAATCACTGGCAATGGGGGCTCAGAAAAAGAACATGTTCGTCTTGTTGTACAAAACTTATTAAAACTTCCAACGATCAAATCACTGGATGCCTCTGACGCCTTGGCGATGGCCTGTTTTCACGTAACACAATTGCGCGCTCTTAAAATTAAAAAAGAATTGCAATCTGAACTCTAATACAAAAGGAACTTTAAATACATGATCGGATTTTTAGAAGGACTTATTTTTGATGTTGGTGATGACTCGTTAATTTTAAAGGTCAATGGCATTGGCTATGAAATCTCGGCGACGCGGCAAACCTTATCCGATGCCCTAGTTCTTATTGGGCAAACAATGCCAATGTGGATTTATTCGCACATCAGAGAAGATGCATTTCAACTTTTTGGATTTTTGATGAAGCCCGAAAAAGAATTTTTTACGCAATTGTTGAAAGTGAATGGTATCGGTCCTAAATCAGCACTCACAGTTATGAGCGGGGCCCAAGTTTCACAAATTCAACAATGGATCGAAGCTGGTGATGCCAAAGCCCTATCAGCATTGCCAAAAATCGGTAAAAAAACTGCCGAACAAATTGTTCTGACATTAAAAGGAAAACTTGTTTTAATCGACGAGAAAACAAAGTCTCCTAAAAAATCAGAAAATCATCGTCAAATCTCTTCAGCCCTTGTGAATTTAGGATTCAAAACACAACTAGTTGAAGAATTTATTTTAACCGTTGATCAAAAAGCGACTATCGAAGACGGCGTCAGGCTAGGGCTTCAGAAATTATCTGGAAATTTATGACACGAATACTTGAATCCGCGCCAACTGAAACTGAAATTAAATGGGAAAACAAACTACGTCCAACAAAGTTTGAAGACTTTCCCGGTCAAGATGACGTCAAAGAAAAAATGAAAGTCTTTGTGCAAGCCGCAAAAAACCGTAATGAGCCTCTTGACCACACACTGCTTTTTGGCCCGCCAGGGTTAGGTAAAACCACTTTGGCACAGATTATTGCGCATGAATTAAAAGCTGAAATTAAAATTACATCAGCCCCAGCAATTGATAAAAAAGGCGATTTAGCAGCGATACTGACCAGTTTAAAGCCATTTTCAATTTTATTTATTGATGAGATTCATAGGCTAAATCGCACTATCGAAGAATATCTATACACTGCAATGGAAGATTATTATATCGATATCGTGACGGGTGAAGGTCTTGGTGCGATGTCAATGAAATTTCAATTAGCACCATTTACTTTGATTGGTGCAACTACTCGTGCTGGGCTTTTAGATAATCCATTTCGAGATCGTTTTGGTATTCAAGAACGGTTACAGTTTTATGACCGAGCCTCGTTGAAGCAAATTTTAATACGTTCAGCAAGCCTTCTTAACTTAAAAACAGATCCCGAAGGAGCTGAAGAAATCGCACGTCGCGCACGTGGCACTCCACGCGTTGCAAATCGATTGCTTAAGCGTGTGCGTGACTATGCCCAAGTCAAAGGTAATGGTCATGTCACAAAAGACATTGCACTTTATGCTTTAGATCAATTGGGTGTTGATAAATACGGTCTGGATGATATGGACCGCAGAATTTTAAAATTAATGGCTGAAAAATATGATGGCGGCCCCGTGGGCATTGATACGATGGCCTCAGCCTTAGGTGAAGAGCGTGAAACTTTAGAAGAAGTGTACGAACCCTTTTTAATTCAAGAGGGTTATATACAGAAAACTGCGCGTGGCCGTGTGCTTACCGCATTTTCAAAACAAATTTCGAAACAACTTAATTTTTTCACTGATACTGAAACTTCCAAAATAGAATTACCAAAAACGTAGGATACAAAAATGTTTTTTCAAAAAACGATTCGTCGATCAGCAGAAGTTCAAGGTATAGGAATTCATTTGGGTGAAATGTGCACGCTGCGATTTAAGCCCGCGCCGGCGAACACTGGAGTTTATTTTATACGCACAGATTTGCCAAATCGACCATTTTTAAAAGTCACTGCTTTAAATGTTCAAGCCGTTCAGTACCAAACAGTTTTGGGCGGTGAATTTTTCAAAGTAGCAACCATCGAGCACTGTGTTTCGGCCTTGTCAGCGATGCGAATAGATAATATTTACATCGAGCTTGATGGGCCCGAAATTCCGATCTGTGATGGAAGTGCAAAATATTTTACAGAGGCCTTGTTAAATGCCGAACTTGTCGAGCTGGACGAGCCGCGAAAATACTGTTACATCACAGAACCTATCAGTTACGCCGAAGGTGATAAATTTGCCTACGTGCTTCCATATCATGGTTTACGAGTCGGTGTTGCCATTGATTTTCCGCATCCATTGATTGGCAAGCAAATTTTAGATCTTGAGCTGACTGAGCAAAGCTTCGTCAGAGAAATTGCAACAGCCAGAACATTTGGTTTTTTAAAAGATGTCGAAAGTTTAAAATTAGCGGGCCTGGCCAAAGGTGGAAGTTTAGAAAACTGTATTGTTCTTGATGACACAAAAGTTATAAATCCCGAAGGATTACGATTTGAAAATGAATTTGTCAGGCATAAGGTTTTGGATGCATTGGGCGACCTTGTAACGCTCGAGATGCCATTGATGGGCCATTTGGTTTTGCACAAAGCAGGGCATGACATTATGAATAAACTAGTTAAAAAAATTGTGACTAGCCCTCAGTCATATCGCTTTGTCCAATTGGGCGCGGATATGTCCGTCGAGATGAAAAAATTTGCCAATTGGTCATTGTAAAGCTAGATTAGCTACTCAATGAACTTAAAAAGTACAAATATATAAATAAAAAAAAATAAACAGGAGAATCATTTATGATTATCGGAGTCCCCAAAGAAATTAAAATCAGCGAAAATCGCGTAGGTCTAACCGAAGCCGGTGCCAAGCAATTAACAAAAGAGGGCCACACTGTGATCGTCGAAAAAGACGCAGGTGTTGGCAGCGGTATTTCAAATCATGATTACGAAAAAGCAGGCGCAAAAATCATCGATACTAAAAAAGATGTATATGCCAAAGCCGACATGATCATGAAAGTGAAAGAACCACTTCCAGATGAATACGAATTAATGCGCGAAAACCAAATTATATATACCTATCTGCATTTAGCGGCAGAGCCTAAATTAACCAAAGTTCTGTGCGAGAAAAAAGTTAAAGCCATCGCTTATGAAACAATTCAGCTTGAAAATGGATCACTACCATTACTGACACCGATGTCTGAAGTTGCAGGACGTATGGCAACTCAAGTGGGCGCGTATTATTTACAAAAAAATCATGGTGGCAAAGGCATTTTATTGGGCGGAGTCACAGGGGTCATGCCAGGCAAAGTAACCATAATCGGTGGCGGAGTTGTTGGCACGAATGCTGCGAAAATGGCTGTGGGCCTAGGCGCACAAGTTACAATTTTGGATGTTTCAACAGCACGCTTAGAATATTTAGATGATATTTTTCAAGGTCGATGCCAAACTTTATTTTCGAATGCAAAAAATATCGAAGATTCAGTTCGCGAATCTGATTTGGTTGTGGGCGGGGTATTGATTACGGGTCAAAAAGCGCCAACATTGGTTTCTAAAGATTTAATTTCACAAATGTCACGCGGATCTGTGGTTGTTGACGTTGCTGTGGATCAGGGTGGTTGTATTGAAACATGCCGTCCAACTTCACACACAGCGCCCACATACGAAATTGACGGCGTTATTCATTATTGTGTGCCAAACATGCCAGGTGTTGTGCCACGCACATCAACGTACGCATTAACAAATGTCACATTAAAATACGCAAGCATGCTTGCGGCTATGGGTGTTGAAGACGCTATCGCAAAAAACAAACCTTTAATGAAAGGTTTAAATGTTTACGGCGGTTATGTATGTTACGAGCCTGTCGCCAAAGATTTAGGTATGGAATATCGTCCGTATAAGATCTAGTTTTTCAGTTAATTAAATTCATTGAAAGCAAAAAAGCGAATGATTTTCATCATTCGCTTTTTTTATTTTTTTGAACATGGCACACAAAAAGCTATAGCGAATATTGCTGACCGCAAGATTCGCTATAGATGGACTTCGCCTACGAGAAAGGACGAACTCCGGAATGAATACAAGTCACTATGTATCTATTCGAAGGTTTTTAGTGATCACTTTAATGGTTTTAAGGA
>JAYVKY010000197.1:0-2516 GCA_043767965.1 Pseudobdellovibrionaceae bacterium | reverse complement strand
CCCTTTAGCTTGTGATTTGTCAAAAGTGGGTAACTTGATTTTAAAGGCCGTCTTTGCGGAATTACCAAAGGCCTGTTGTAACAGTGGTAAATTTTGTATATTTTTAATAGTGTTCTCTTCAGTTTGTACTACCTCAACTGATGGCAGTGGTGAACCAAGAACATAGGACTTATCAAGAAGACCACGTTTTGAATCAGCCATACGTCTAATGATTTCAACGATAAAGTTGATTGAATCATTCAAGTTTATGTTTGCTGTACTTGAAATAATTTCACCTGTTTGTGGATCAGTCACCGAAGGGCCAAAGCCACCCCAACTAAATTTATCATCGGGTTGGCTGATTAAATTTAAAACATTATATCTTAAGTCACCTAACTGAGCGCGTGCTGGATTATATTTAATTTCAGTATTTAGGCCAGCTTTTTTAAAAGCGTCATTCCATGACTCGGTGGCTTTTTGTGCGATAGATTCAGACCAAGCCGGTGATGAATCAGACAAATGAAATTCGATCATTTTTTTAGCCGGGTCAAAACGATTAACAAAATACAGTTTTTCAGTATCTTTTTCGTAATAGTTTTTGTTCGATGCTAAACTATTTTGTTTCGAATAGAAAAAACCAAATTTATTGCGATCTTCATTAAAATACGTTTTTGATTTGTACGTATTTTTTTGAGCTTTGTAAAATGAATGTCTGAACTTGGTATTTGTGGCCTTATCAAAACTTACAAATGAAAAATAATCATCAGTTAACTGTAAATCTTGAATTTCAGGGTCATTTCCATCAAGCATTGCAGATTTTGCTTTTTGTAATTCAATCTGAACAAATTTTCGCGTATTCCAACTGAGGTCTTTATTTTCTTCTTCTGATAAATCTTTGTCTTTACCTTTATCAGCTTGTTTATAGTCTTTCCAAGTCACAGGGATTGTGATAACGCTGACCTGATTTTCTAAGCGTTGATCAAGATTCGTTTTTAAATCATTATCAATATTTAAATTAATAAAATTTAAAGCAGTTTCTGATTTGACTAATTTAACTTTAGCCGCACTATTGCCAAATTTATCAACGCTTACATTTGCGCCATAATTTGATTGACTTAAATAGTTGGTTGCTGTGATTGTTTCAGCGTAGTACCATTCGCCATCAAAAAAATTTGCGGGAAACGTATCGATTTTTTGAATCGCTTTAAACACTTGCTTGGCTTGTTTATTAATTCTAAAGTGTGTGGCACTAGATTTTGTATCTAGTTTTTTCTCTGATAAAGTTGAGGTGTCTTCGTTCAAATCATTTTTCTTTTTTTCAATTAAATAATATCCTGTGACAGGATAACCAATCAATGGAACCTTCATTGTTTTGCTGTCGACCGCTTCGGCTGAAGTGATTTCATTCATTGAAAGATCTTCTTTGGCCGCAATTTTATAAACTTTTAAAAAGTTATCAGTTAATTCGTATTTGATTTTATAAGTGTGATTTTTTTTACCGACGAAAGCCGTATCATCCATCAATTCGGCAGTTGTTTTATATTTAACAATATTATAATTTTTAACGCTTGAATCATTTTCTTTGATTTGACCAGATTGCGAAGTCGCCAATTGTGAAATTTCGCCCGCAGTCACTAGATCAAATTCTTTACCATCATAGGCCGAAACTGATAAAAGATTTTCGCCAGTGCCTTGTGCAAATTTAGGTTCTCGGTTTTTTGTACACGAACTTATGAAAGTGATTGTGACCAATACTTTCAAAAGTACCAAACCTGTTTGGGTCAGTGTTGTTGTTTTCGGTGCTGTCTTCATGCGTGTCTCCTTTTTGCAACTTTTTTTAAAATTTCTTTAAATAATTAAATTAAAATGCTGTACCCAGTGTTAAATAAACACCCGACGTATTTTCATCAACGATTTGAATATTTGATTCAAACCCGTTTTCTTTTAACACCGAGGCCGCATCATTGGTGTGCCCAACGGTCACTTGAAAATGCGGGTTCAGTGCATAACCAATTTCTTGACCGGTTACAAATGACTGTTTGATATTGCCTTGATAAGTCCAACGCGAACGATTTGTGTATTCAAAATTAAGGCTCCAATCAGATAATGTGTATCCAACCGAAAAACCTTGATTTGATGAATACTGATTTAACATTGCACCATTAATGTCTTCTTCTTTGGCGTGAAAACTGCGACCCGCTGTTACAGACACACCGGCATTCCAAGCACCAGCCTGTTTTGTGCCTATGCCGTCTGGGCGAAAACCAAAAGCTATTCCTGCGGCGATGGCTGTTTGCAATTGTTGTTTTTTAACTGAAACATCAGAAATAGGTACGATCACAGTCACAGTCGGTGACAATGTTAAAACATAAGGTGGTGACCAGTCCCAGTCAGTTGCAGCAAAACCATAAATAACTGCAGCATCCGAAAAACCATCATCGATAGCTTCTTCGTCACGTAAATTTTTTGTAAAAGTTTCTTTTAATGTGACTGTGCCCAACGGCGTTGTTAATGTTGGCTTAAATAACAAATCTAAA
>JAYVKY010000196.1:0-2313 GCA_043767965.1 Pseudobdellovibrionaceae bacterium | reverse complement strand
CGGCCAGCTCTGCACTTGCTGTCAGGGCATGAAAATAAATTTCTTCTTGAATTTTTTTCGACAGAGCTTGTGCGTCTACAGAATCAAACGGTAATTTTAATTGAAAAAATGCGTCTTGTAATCCCATCAGACCCAGGCCCACAGGGCGCCATCTGTTGTTTGAGGATTTTGCCGTATCAATCGGATAAAAATTAATATCAACCACGCGGTCTAAATATTTCACAGCTGTACGAACTGTTTTTGCTAATTTTTCAAAATCAAATTCGTCTGAAGTAATATGACGACCCAAATTTACCGAACCTAAATTACAAACTGCAGATTCGTCTTTTGACGTGACTTCTAAAATTTCAGTACACAGATTTGATAAATGAATCACATTTTCAGGACGTCCAGTTTGATTGGCCTTCATATTTGAAGCGTCTTTGAACGTGATCCAACCATTGCCAGTCTGGGCCAATGTTTTCATCATTCGTGTATATAAATCACGAGCTTTGATTTGTTTGATGTATAATTTTTCAGATTCTGCTTTTTCATAAGCGGCTTCGAATTCGGGACCAAAAAGATCGACGAACTCAGGAACGACTCGGGGATCAAACAGGGACCACATCTGATCAGCTTCAACACGTTTCATGAATAAATCAGGAATCCAATTTGCTGTATTTAAATTATGAGTCCGTTTTGATTCATCACCCGTGTTATCACGTAATTCTAAAAATTCTTCAACATCGGCGTGCCATGTCTCTAGGTAAACACAGGCGGCACCTTTGCGTTTTCCGCCTTGGTTCACGGCTGAAACGGATGAATCCAAAGTTTTAAGCCAAGGAATGATTCCGTTACTGTGGCCATTTGTGCCCTTGATTAATGATCCGCGTGAACGAACGCGTGAATACGATAATCCAATACCACCGGCAAATTTTGATAATAAAGCAACGTCAGTGTACTTGTCATAAATGGCGCGCAAATCATCAACCGGAGAATCTAATAAGTAACACGAGCTCATTTGTGGTCTCAGTGTACCTGAATTAAACAACGTCGGTGTTGACGGCATATAATCGTGCGATGAAATTAATTTGTAAAAATCAATGGCCTCTGTGGGTGTTGTTGCTAAACCGCAAGCAACGCGCATGAAAAAATATTGTGGATTTTCTAAAACTTGGCGTGATTTTGGATTTTTTAATAAATAACGATCATAAACTGTGCGCAGACCGAAATATTCAAAACGATCTGTTTTGTAATGTTCAATCGCAGCACAAAGTTCTGCCTTGTTAGTCATAACGAAATTCAATGTGCTTTCGGCCAATAAGCCGTTTTTAAAACCCAATTGAACTGAATCCGCAAAAGATCCAATTTTTTGAGATTTAACTTCTTCGTCTATATATGTTGATAACAGACGTGCGGCCAGGCGTGAATATTCAGGGTCTTCGCCAATCAACAGGCTGGCTGTTTGAATACAAAGGTTGTCTAGTTCATTTGTGGTCGCGCCGTCATAAAGACCACTAATGGCCTTCGTCGCCACACGAAGGGGATCGATCTGTGACAACCCCTGGCCACAGCGATTGACTCGTTCAACGATCTTTGTGACATCAACGGGTTCAAGTGTGCCATCGCGTTTTTTCACGCGCATAACGTGCGAAGTATTATTATTTGTATTTAAAGCTTTTTCTATATTTGTTGTCATCATGACAGCCCCTTCAATTTTTAAAGCTCTTATGTTTTTAAAGACAAAAGAACCCGAAAAAACTCCCCCTCAGAAGTTTTTCTAATGACCTGCTTTGTAAGCTGCAGTGCAGACAAGTCTAGGTCTAGTTTAAGTTATATCAAGAAAAAAAATATTGACCGTCTTGGTCTTTTTAAACTTTACAGAGTCCTTCAGTCCCGATGGCCAAACTTGAGTCTGAACCACTAGATCTAGTGTCTGTAATGAGTGCCTCATCCTATAAGGCCTGTTTCATCTTGATTTAAGGTTGAAGGAAATTTTCAAAAGAATCAAATTATTTTCTTTAAAAAATGAATATTTTTTTGCTGTCATGCTGGACTTAAAGGCAGCCGCTATGCGCTATTTTATTTAAAACATCACTAAGGTCTAGCCATTTTCTCTCTCGAGAACTTGTGTCAATGTGAAATTTTAAGCGATTTTCTTAAATGATTTTTAACAAAAAGTGATATTAATTTCACTTTCTAAAATTTTCTGTAATTTGCTGCGAAATTTATCAATCAACAGAACAATAGATAGATCTGATTTAGTTTTAGACAAATATTTATATTTTTCTCGTATTGACTCTGACCTTAGGTAAAAATTGAAGCTATCTCCAG
>JAYVKY010000195.1:0-2152 GCA_043767965.1 Pseudobdellovibrionaceae bacterium | reverse complement strand
GAATTATTTCTGCTCGAAAAGCTAATCCAAAAGAAAAGGTGATGTATGAAAAATCTAGATAATGTATGGAGAAAACCAACCGCCGAAGAAAAAGCGCGTTTTAAAAAAGCAGCAACCAATACGCTAAAACTTGTCGGAAGGCCTGCGTTACCTGAAAGTAAAAAAGCTGTCGGAATTTATATAAAGCTTGAGCCTGATTTGATTAAAAAATTCAAAGATAAGGCTAAAAAAACAGGAAAGCCCTATCAAACGCTTATTAAAGAAGCTCTAAAAAAAGCATCTTAATTTAGCTGTTGTCCTTACTGATAAAAAAAAACATAATAATCAAACAAAACAAAAGAAGAAAAAGAAACAAACAAGAGGAAGAAAAAGAAAATGAAAACGACAGTCACAACATCAATCGCGGGCCGACAAATTACAATCGAAACAGGACGCCTGGCAAAACAAACTGATGGTTCAGTTTTAGTCACTTGCGGAAACAATATGGTTTTAGTCACAGCAGTTTCTGCAAAAGAGGCAAAACCCGATCAAGGTTTTTTCCCCTTAACAGTTGAATATATTGAAAAATTTTACTCTGTCGGAAAAATTCCCGGTGGATATTTTAAACGCGAAGGAAAACCATCAAACGAATCCGTACTAAGCGCGCGTATTATCGATCGCCCGATTCGTCCGTTATTTCCTGAAGGTTATTTAAATGATACTCAAGTTGTTGCCACTATTTTATCTGCGGATGGCGCATTTCCAATGGATGTACTTGCCGGTCTTGGTGCATCGGCTGCATTACATATTTCAAATATCCCATTTGCTGGGCCTACGGCAGCCTGCCAAGTGGCACGCGTTGACGGACAATTTATTGCAAATCCAACACCTGAACAATTAGCTAAATCAGATTTAGACATGATCGTATCAGGAACTAAAAATGGTTTATTAATGGTTGAAGGCGAGGCGAAATTTATTTCCGAGGCTGACGCTTTGGCTGCATTAAAATTTGGTCACGCGGCAATTATGCCATTACTTGCAATGCAAGACGAGCTTCGTGAAAAAACAGGCTCCTTACAAAAGCGCGCATTTGTTCCGAAAGTTATCGATGCGGAATTCAAAACGATGGCTGAAACTTTGTTAATGCCATTGATTGAAAAAGCGATGAATTTAAAAATCAAACAAGATCGTTATAATGGCTTCGCCGATGCAAAAAAAGTGGGTAAAGAAACTTTGCTGGCGGTGATCACTGATGATAAATTAAAATCTCAACGTGACAAAGAATTATCAACGATTATCGAAGATTTAAAATACAAATCGGCGCGATCGATGATTTTAGATAAGGGCTATCGTATTGATGGTCGTGATTTAAAAACGGTTCGTCCAATTTCTTGTGAAGTGGGTATTTTACCACGTGCACACGGATCGGGTTTGTTTACTCGTGGTGAAACACAGTGTTTGGGTTCTGTGACTTTAGGAACAGCTGATGATGAGCAAAATATCGAAACACTCAACGGCAGTTATAAAAGAAAATTTTTATTACATTATAACTTTCCTCCGTATTCAGTGGGCGAAGTCGGTCGTTTCGGCGGACAGGGTCGCCGTGAAATTGGCCACGGAAATTTAGCAGAGCGTGCGATCAAGGCTGTTTTGCCAGATCACACAAGTTTTCCTTATACAATACGCGTCGTTGGTGAAGTTCTTGAAAGCAATGGATCAAGTTCGATGGGTACGGTTTGTGCCGGAATTTTGGGATTACTTGATGCTGGTGTTAAATTAAAGCATAACGTTGCAGGTATTGCGATGGGTCTGATTAAAGAAGACAATCGCGTGGCCGTTTTAAGTGATATCTTAGGTGATGAAGATCACTTAGGTGACATGGATTTTAAAGTTGCAGGAACATCTGCCGGAATTACTGCGCTTCAGATGGATATCAAAATCGATTCAGTCAGTTTTGCAGTGATGGAAACAGCATTGAACCAAGCCAAAGATGGACGTCTTCATATTTTAACAGAAATGGAAAAAGTCATGAAGGCGCCTCGTGGGCAGCTTTCGGAATTTGCTCCGCGCATAGAGACAATCAAAATCAAGCCAGATAAAATTCGTGAAGTTATCGGCTCTGGTGGTAAAGTCATTCGCTCGATCACAGAACAAACGGGTGTTAAAATTGAAA